>VAUM01000131.1 GCA_005774595.1 Actinomycetota bacterium | reverse complement strand
GCGCTGCGCCGGATGCAGCTCGCGGTCCCCGAGCTGCATCCGGCGCAGCGCGAGTCGCTCGACGCGCTGGCCGCAGGCGAGGACGTGCTCACGGTGATGGCGACCGGGCGCGGCAAGTCGCTCATCTTCCACCTACACGCGGCGCGCACCGCGCTGGTCGAAGGCCGCGCGTCGGTCTTCGTGTATCCGCTGCGCGCGCTCGTCTCGGACCAGGCGTTCCACCTCGTCGGAGCGTTCGCCGCACTCGGTCTGGCCGTCGCCACCGTGACCGGCGAGTCGTCGGCGACCGCTCGCGACGAGGCGTTCGCCGGCCTGACCGACGGGGCCGTCCACGTGATCCTGACCACGCCCGAGTTCCTCTGCCATCACGCGGCGCGGTTCGCCGGGACGGGCAGGGTCGGCTTCGTGGTGGTCGACGAGGCACATCACGTCGGCATGGCGCGCGCCGGCCACCGCCCCGCGTACGCGCGCCTCGGCGAGGCGCTCGACACGCTCGGCCGCCCGCGCGTGCTGGCGGTGACCGCGACGGCGTCGGACGAGGTTGCCGCGGCGATCCGCGATGCCCTCGGCGTCAGCCGAGTGGTGTGCGACCCCACCGTGCGCGACAACCTCGGCCTGGCCGACCGCCGCGGCTCGCTCGCGAGCGCGAAGGAGAAGGACGCCTACCTCGTGAAGCTCGCGGCCGAGGGCGGCAAGGCGATCGTCTACGTGAACTCGCGCGACCAGTCGGTGCGCGTCGCACGCGCGCTGCGCGACCGCGTGCCCGGCCTGCGGCATCGCGCGGCCTTCTACAACGGCGGGCTGTCCCGCCCCGCGCGCCTGGCGGTGGAGCGCGCGTTCCGTGCCGGCGAGATCGACGTCGTCGTGGCCACGAGTGCGTTCGGCGAGGGCGTCAACATCCCGGACGTGCGCCACGTCGCGCTCTACCACCTGCCCTTCAACGACGTCGAGTTCAACCAGATGTGCGGCCGGGCCGGACGTGACGGTGCGTCGGCCTCGGTGCACCTGCTCTTCGGCGAGCCCGACGGCCGCATCAACGACCTCATCCTCGAGGCGGGTGCGCCCGAACGCGACGACCTCGCCGCGCTCTACCTCGTGCTCAAGGACGCGCACGCGGCCGCGGGAGAGGCGTTCGAGGCCACCAACGCCGAGCTCGCCGAGCGCGTGAAGGCCCGGCGGCCGAAGACGCGCCTGTCCGAGCGGGGCGTGTCGGCGGGCATCGGGGTCTTCCGCGAGCTCGGGTTGGTCACCGGCGAGGGGTACGGCGCGTACCGCCGGCTGGCGGTCGTGCCCGAGGCGGAGAGGGTCGACCTGGGTTCGAGCGTACGCTACGCGGAAGGCCGCGACGAGATCGAGCAGTTCGCCGAGTTCCGCACGTGGGTGCTCACTGCGTCCGCCGACGTGTTGCTCGCGCGGTTCAACCGCCCGATACTGCCCGGTAGGAGCGGCGGATGACCGCCCGCGCCGTACCGGCGCCGACCGACGGGATGCGCGCGCAGCCGATGCCCGCGACCATCGAGCAGATCATCGCGCACGTCCGGGAGTACAACCCGGGCGTGGACGTCAGCGGCCTGGAGCAGGCCTACGAGTTCGCGGCCGAGGCCCACGAGGGGCAATGGCGCCTGTCGGGATAGCCGTTCCTGCAGCACCCGCTGGAGGTCGCGCTCGTGCTGGCCGAGCTGCACCTCGACACGGCGACGCTCCAAGCCGCGCTGCTGCACGACGTGGTCGAGGACTCGAGCGTGCGGCTCAAGGCGGTGCGCGAACGGTTCGGGCCGGAGGTCGCATCGCTCGTCGACGGCGTCACCAAGCTCGGCCGCATCAAGTTCGACACGCTGGCCGAGGCCCAGTCGCAGAACCTGCGCAAGATGCTCGTGGCGATGGCCAAGGACATCCGCGTCATCCTGATCAAGCTCGCCGACCGTCTGCACAACATGCGCACGCTGGCATCGCTGCCGCCCGAGAAGCGCATCGAGAAGGCCGTCGAGACGATGGAGATCTACGCGCCGCTCGCCAACCGCCTCGGCATCAGCCAGGTCAAGTGGGAGCTCGAGGACCTCGCGTTCTTCTACCTGGAGCCGGTGAAGTTCAGCCAGGTGCAGAAGATGGTCGCCGAGAGCCGCGACGCTCGCGAGGCGTATCTGAACCAGGTGATCGACACGCTGTCCGGCGAGCTCGGCGAGGTCGGCATCGTCGCCGACATCTCGGGCAGGCCGAAGCACCTGTACAGCATCTACCAGAAGATGACGCGGCGCGGGAAGGAGTTCTCCGAGATCTACGACCTCATCGCGCTGCGCGTGATCGTCGATTCGGTCAAGGACTGCTACGGAGCGCTCGGGACGGTGCACTCGATCTGGAAGCCGGTCCCCGGCCGCTTCAAGGACTACGTCGCGATGCCCAAGTTCAACATGTACCAGTCGCTGCACACGACCGTCATCGGGCCGGCGGGCCGGCCGCTCGAGATCCAGATCCGCACCGACGAGATGCACCGCACCGCCGAGTACGGCATCGCCGCGCACTGGCGCTACAAGGAGGGCGCGCGCGGCAGCGAGGAGTCGTTCGACGAGCGGCTCGCGTGGCTGCGCCAGATGCTCGAGTGGCAGACCGAGCTCAAGGATCCGCGCGAGTTCATGGAAGCGCTCAAGATCGACCTGTTCGAGGACGAGGTCTTCGTCTTCACACCGAAGGGTGACGTCGTCTCGCTGCGCCGCGGCGCCACGCCGCTGGACTTCGCGTATGCGATCCACACCGAGGTGGGCAACCACTGCGTCGGCGCGAAGATCAACGGCGCGATCGTGCCGCTCACCTACGAGCTGCAGATGGGCGACCGCGTCGACATCCTCACGAGCAAGTCGGCGAGCCCGTCGCGCGACTGGCTCTCGATCGCCAAGACGAGCAGCGCGCGCAGCAAGATCCGCGCACACCTCTCCAAGATCTCGCGTACCGACGACCTCGCGCGCGGCCGCGACGAGATCCTCAAGGTGCTCCGCAAGCACGGCATGGGGCTGTCGAGTTCGCGCGTGGTCAAGGCGCTCGAGGCCGTCGCCCGCGAGATGAACTTCGCGTGCGCTGACGACCTGTTCGCGCACGTCGGCGCCGGCAAGGAGAGCGCGCAGAAGGTCTCGACCAAGCTGCTCAAGCAGCTCGAGGCCGAGGGCGGCAAACCGGGCGCGAAGCCCACCGAGCCCGAGGCGCCCACGGGCTTGCTGCCAGACCAGCCGATGACGCCGCCGCGCAAGCGGCGCCGCTCGCCGACCGGCGTGCAGGTCAAGGGCATAGACGACGTGCTGGTCCGCCTCGCGCGCTGCTGCAACCCGGTGCCAGGCGACGACATCGTCGGGTTCGTCACGCGCGGGCGCGGCGTGTCGGTGCATCGCCGCGACTGCCCGAACGCCGGCGAGTTGCTCAGCACGCCCGAGCGCATCCTCGAGGTCGAGTGGGAGCAGTCGCCCGACTCGGTCTACCAGGTCGAGATCGCCGTGGAGGCGCTCGACCGCACCGGGCTGCTGCGGGACATCTCGGTCGCGCTGTCCGACTCGGGGGTCAACATCCTGTCGGCCAGCCTCCACACCGACCGCAGCGGCATCGCGCAGCTGAGGTTCCTGTTCGAGCTGGGCAACATGGAGCAGCTCACGAAGGTGCTCGCGAACGTCAAGGCGATCAACGGCGTCTTCGACGCGCATCGGCAGATGGCGCACGGCGGAGTGCGCAAGGGGACGCCCCGGTGAGGGCGCGCCGCCTGCAGCTCGGTGAGCTTCAGACGAACTGCTGGCTGGCCGACGACGGCGCGGGTGGGCCGACCGTGGTGATCGACCCGGCCGGCGACGCCGACTTGCTGCTCGAGGCGATCGAGGGCGAGGACGTCGCGTGGGTCGTGCTCACCCACGGGCACTTCGATCACATCGGCGCCGCCGACGAGGTGCGCGACGCCACGGGCGCGCCGCTCGCCGTGCACGAGGCGGACGCGCATGCCATCACGGACGCGGTCGGAGCCGGAGGCGCGCTGTTCGGGTTCGACCACACCACGCGTGCCGCCGAGCGTCTGCTCGACGACGGTGACATGGTCGAGGCCGGCGCGCTGCGCCTGCGCGTGCTGCACACGCCGGGCCACACGCCCGGCTCGATCTGCCTGCTCGCGGAAGGGGAGGACCACCTCTTCAGCGGCGACACGCTGTTCGCCGGCAGCGTCGGCCGCACCGACTTCCCGGGCGGCGACGGCCGCGCGCTGTCGCGTTCGTTGGCCCTGCTCGCCGGAGTGTCGCCCGACACGCTCGTGCACTGCGGCCACGGCCCGGACACCACGATCGAGCGCGAGGTGCGCGTCAACCCGTTCTTCCCGAGGGCGTGAGCGGACGTGGACGCCGAGGCGGTCAAGTGGATCGGGCGGGCTGCGCTCGCGGCCCTGGCCGCCGGTGCGGTCTGGCAGGCGTCCCTGCCCGTCTTCGACGTGCAGGGGCGGACGCGGTTCGCGCGCGAGCTGCGCGCGGCGCGTGGCGACGCGAGGCGTGAGGTGGCGGGCGGCTGGGCGTTCCGGCGCTGGGTCGTCTACACCGTCGCACCGGTCGCGATCATGCTCGCCGCGGGCACGGCGTTGCGGAAGGCGACGCCGGGCGGCGCGGACGCGATCGCGTGGGGAGTCGTGCCGATGGGGTTCGCCCTGCTCGGCGCGTGGTGGGACTTCATGTCCGCGATCGTGCTGCTCAAGCGCGCGCGCCGGGAAGCGGGCGAGGAGTGAGCGCGCACCTGCGCGACGTGCCGCTCGGCGTCGAGCGGTTCGCTTCGCCTTCTACGACGCGCAGCTATGGGCTGCCGCACGCGCGTCGGGTATCCCGCTCGTGCTCTCGGAGGACTTCCAGGACCGGCTCGTCGCCGACGGCGTCACCTTCCGCGACCCGTTCGCGCCCGGCTTCGAC
>VAUM01000130.1 GCA_005774595.1 Actinomycetota bacterium | reverse complement strand
GGCGTCGGTGACGGCGTTGCGGACGGGGCGGCGGCTGCGGGCACGGCGCCGAGCACGAGCACGCACGACAGCGACGCGAGGAGCAGCCGGGCGGCCGTCCTCGTCTCGCACGTGCTGTGACCGGTCCTCGTCATCGGTACCTCGTGCCGTCGCCCTGAGGCCGCCTCTGCGGGTGCGGAGAGCGGCGCAACATCGAATCTTACCACCGCCGAACAGGCACTTCCATGCGTTCAGGATGCTTCATGCGTCGCCGGCGGACGGCTCCGCTGCAAGAACCGTACCCGCTGCGTGTGGAGACGCCGTGGGCGCGCGTCAGGGTGCTCGGGGTGCGCGAGCGGGTGCGGCGGATCGCTTCGTGCGATACTCGTCGCCGGGGTAGGACCCGGCCATCGCGAGGACCTTCGCGAGAGGACTGGAGTTGCCCCATTCGATCCCCGAAGGCGTGCTGAGGATCCTCGAGCGGATCCCGATGACGGCGGTCATCTGCGACGTGCGGACCGGCGAGATCCTGTGGGCGAACGCGCGCGACATGCGGATCGTCGGAGCCACCGACCCGTCCCAGGTCATCGGCCGCAACCTGCTGGAATTCCTCGACCCGACGCAGCACGGCGTCGCGCTCCGCGACGTCGAAGCGATCGCACGAGGCGAGAGTCCCGAGCCGGTGACGTACCGGATCAACCGCGTGGGCGGCGGGTCGGTCTGGGTGCAGATCGCTTCGGTCCCGATCCAGTTCGGGGAGATGCCGGGCATGCTGTCGCTCATCGCCGAGGTCACGAGTCGCGAGGAGGCGCTCCGCGATCTGGCCGAGAGCGAGGAGCGCTATCGGCAGTTGGTCGAGACCTCGCCCGACGGGATCGTGGTCATGGTCGGCCGCGAGATCGCCTACGCGAACCCGGCGCTGACCGCGGCGCTCGGAGTGACGCTCGAAGACGTTGTGGGTGCCTCGGCATACGACTTCATCGCCGAGGAGTACCGCAAGCCGATCCAGGAAGCGCGCAAGGCGATCCTGGCGAGCGGGAAGCCCGATACCGAGGCGCCGGCGGTCATCTTGAAGGCCGACGGCACGCGGCTCGAGGTGATGGCGAGGACCGCTCCGGTCACGTGGCACGGCGAGCTTGCCACGCAGACCGTCATCCGCTTCCCGTAGGCCCTGCCGTTCGTCCCAGTGAATCGTCCGCCCGTCAGCGGCGTTTGCCCGTCGGCGGGAGGGTTCGCCGCCGTTCACCGCAGGTAACAGCGCTGTGCTCCGCAGCCCCATATGATGTTGTGTGCGCGCACGAAGCACGCACGACCGTGTGCGCACAGGGGCCCGGAGTGTGACGGCTGAATACAGCCGTCGCCTCCGGCGTTCATGCGTACCCGGCGCATCGAGGCGATCTGAGGCCACAAGGGAGCGGGCGAAGATGGGCGAAGAGCGGGCGATCATGAGCCGGTCGGCACAGGCGGAGGACGCGCGCCGCAAGCGGGGGCTGAAGTGGGGGGTGGCGGTCGCGGTCTGCGTGTTCTTCGCCGCGCTGCTGCTCAACGCTCTCATCGCGCAGTCGATGACGCTGAAGACCATCACCATCGACGGCGACATGGCCGAGTGGGACGCCATCCAGCGCGACCCGGACAACATCGTCTACGACGCCACCGGCGGCACGGACCTCGACCCGCAGCCCGCCGGCAACCGCAACATCGCCCGCGTGGTCTACACCTACGACCAGACGAACGTATACTTCCTGTTCAAGGCAGCCGAGGCGTTCAACAACAACGCCTACATCCTCGCGTACCTGGACGTGAACCAGGACAACAAGCTCACGTCCGCCGACTACGTGGCGGTGTGGCTCACCAACCCGGGCCAGAAGTCGTTCGTGAAGAACGCCGACATCTACCCGTACGTCCCGAGCACAGTGGACACCATCACGGGCGACGGCGAGACGGAGCCCGGCAGCCTTGGCTCGGCGGTCTACTCCCGCCCCAATAACCCGACGACTGACACGCCGACCTACGGCACCAACGGTATGACGGGCAGCCGCTGGATCGGCGGCGACTACCTCTACCTCGAGGCGCGCGTCCGATGGGATGCACTCGGCCTCACCGGTCCAGTCCCGCTGAACTTCCACTTCGCGGCGACGCAGAACGCCGCGCAGATCCCGAATTCGATTCAGGACAACACCGGCGAGGCGTCGCTCGCGTGGACGACGCTCGACGTGGCCTCGAACCAGGTCACATCCACACCTGTCAGCCGCACGGTGACGTTCACGCACACCATCACCCAGTCCGGCAACATCACCGACACGGTGCAGCTGTCCGCGTACACCGACAGCGGGTGGGCGGTCAGCATCCGGAATTGGAACAACGTGGCGACGAGCACGGTCCGGCTGCGCGGCAACGAGACGACGGTCGTCTCGCTGGTGGTGACCGTACCTCCGGGTGCTGCCCTCGGAACGGCCGAGGCGGTGCACCTGACCGCGACATCGACCTATCGGGACACGGTCACCGATTCGGTGCTCGACGAGATCTATCCCGGGACGCTGGTCGTCTACCCGGACCGGTCGAGCACGTGCGCCACGAACACGTACGTGGACTACTCGCACGTGGTGGCGAACAACTCCGCGACCACGCTCACGGTCGACCTGACAGGGCTGACCCGGAGTTCGTGGGTGACGGTCGGGGTGTTCGCGGCCGACGGGGTGACGCCGACTTCCACGGTGGTCCTCGGGCCGAGCCGGCAGACCACCGTCACGCTGAAGGTGTCGGTGAAGTCGACCTCGCCAACGGGCACTCAGGACGTGTCCGAGCTCGTCGCTCTCGCGCGTGAGGACTCCTCGTACACGGACTCGGCGCAGGACGTCACGACGATCCTGTCCCGCATCGACCTGTCGCCTGACCACACCACCACGTCCGGCCGCGGGATGTCGATCTTCTTCCGGCACACACTCACCAACAGCTGGAGTGCCGCGGACTCGGTGGTGGTCACGCTGAGCTCGTCCGTCGGCACGTGGTTCGCCTACATGTACGACAAGTCCGGGATCACGACGGCGGCGGCACCCTCGTTCACCCTCGGCGCTCGCGAGTCGACCACGGTGCTCGTGCAGGTCGACATCCCCATCAACGCAGGCGCGTCGCAGATGTGCACCATCAGCCTCATGGCGTCCTCGACGGTCTTCGCGGGCGCTCGTGATGGCGCCACGGATCGCATCACGGTAGCCAGCGTCGGGACGTACTCGGACGAGATGCTCAGCGTGCCGTCGAGCTCGTTCAAGGTTGGCGACGTGGTGTACGTGGGCGAGTTCGGCGATGCAGGGACCAAGATCGACAACAACAACCCCTACGGCGTGTTCTTCCGCCTCCTGAGGCCCGACAGCACCATCGCCACTGAGACTTTCGGCTACGTCGTGGACGGCAACGCGAACATGAGCTGGGTCACGACGGAGGGGAGCACCGTCGGCACGTACACCGTCTACGCGTATCACGAGGTCGCGCGTACGACGCTGATCGGCTCGGCGACGTTCCTCGTCAGCTACGACGCCGAGATCGACCGCATGTCCGCCACCGACGCTCAGACGACGAGCGACACGGTCGACGTGACGACGCGGCTCGCGAACCACAACACCTCGGGGATCGCGAGCTCGACCGTGAGCTATCGCGTCTGGTACGACGTGAACGGCAACGGCTCGTTCGACGCCGGCACGGACTACTGGATGCAGCCTTCGGGCCTGGTGACCCGTACCGCCTCGGCGAGCACCACGTACACGGTGAGCGTCGTCGACACGGTCCCCGGGTCCGGGTTCTCGACCCAGACGCTCAACTTCTCGAACAAGAACTTCCCCGTGGCCGGCAACTGGATGGTGACCGCGGTCTGGAAGGCACAGCAGTCGCTCGGCGCGTTCCTCATCGACTCCGAGACCGCGGTGTTCTACTCGCCGGGAGGCCCGTGGGGCGAGTTCGTGCTGCTGAAGCAACGGCACGCCAGTACGCCGGCCACGATCGCACAAGGCAGCTCCGCGCTGTTCGACATCGTCGTGTTCAACAGCGGCGACACGACGCTCAGCTCGGTGCCGTTGTATGACAGCTGGTCGAGTTCGCACTTCACAGTGACTTCGGCGACCGTCGGGGCGGACACGACGTCGACCACCAGCCTCAGGTGGAACAACCTGCTATCCAAGGTCGGCTCGATCGCCCCGGGTGTGCGCACCACCATCACCGTCGAGTTCTCGACCGTAGGCACGGGCACGAAGCTCAACAGCGTCATCTCGACCGGCGCGTTCGACAGCTCGTCCACGCCGCTGCCGGCAGTCTCGGCCAGCTCGACCGTGCACGTCTCGGCGAACACGGCGCCGAACGCGGTCGATGATGTCTACTCGACGAACGAGGACACGCCGTACTCGGCGGTCGCGCCGGGCGTGCTTGGCAACGACACGGACGCTGAGTCCGATCCGCTCACCGTGACGAGCTGGTCGACGCCTTCGACCGGGACGCTGTCGGCCACGTCGACCGCCGGTGCGTTCACCTACACGCCGCCCGCGAACTGGTCAGGTACGGCCACGTTCGCGTACACGATCTCGGACGGGCTGCTGTCCGACACCGCGACCGTGACGATGACGGTGGTGTGGATCAATGACGCGCCCGACGCGGTCGATGACGCGTACACCACGGCCGAGGACACGACGCTGACGGTCGCGGCACCCGGCGTGCTCTCCAACGACACGGATGTCGAGACCACCCAGACGCTCACGGTGACCTCGTTCTCGACGCCGTCGACCGGCACGCTGTCGGCGACCTCGACCGCGGGCGCGTTCACGTATGCGCCGCCTGCGAACTGGAGCGGTACCGCGACGTTCGAGTACGCGATCTCGGACGGCGCGGGTGGTAGCGACACCGCGACCGTCACGATTACCGTGGCGCCGGTCAACGACGCGCCGGTCGCCTCCGACGACACGACCGCGACGCCCGAGGACAC
>VAUM01000129.1 GCA_005774595.1 Actinomycetota bacterium | reverse complement strand
CTCATGGACCGGACCGTTCTCGTGGCGAACACCTCGAACATGCCGGTTGCCGCGCGCGAGGCGTCAATCTACGTTGGCGCGACACTGGCCGAGTTCTACCGCGACATGGGCTACAACGTCGCCATGATGGCCGACTCGACCTCTCGCTGGGGCGAGGCCGTCAGGGAGGTCTCGGGCCGGCTCGAGGAGATGCCGGGCGAGGAAGGCTACCCGGCGTATCTGGCGACCCGTCTCGCCGCGTTCTACGAGCGCTCAGGCCGCGTCGAGCCGCTCGGCGCCGACGGCGACGGGCGCGTGGGCTCGGTCACCATGGTCGGCGCGGTATCGCCGGCCGGCGGGGACATGTCCGAGCCGATGACTCAGAACTCACTGCGCGTGACCGGCGCCTTCTGGGCGCTGGACACGTCGCTCGCACATCGCCGGCACTTCCCGGCCATCTCCTGGACCAAGAGCTACACGCTCTACCTCGGCCAGGTGAAGCACTGGTACGAGACGAACGTGGCCGCCGACTGGCAGGAGATGCGCGACCGCGCGATGTTCATCCTGCAGAAGGAGACCGAGCTGCAGGAGATCGTGCAGCTCGTCGGCCCGGACGCGCTGCCCGAGTCCGAGAAGGTCATCCTCGAGATCGCGCGCATGCTTCGCGAGGACTTCCTGCAGCAGTTCGCGTTCGACGAGGTCGACGCGTACTGCCCGCCGAAGAAGGCGTACTGGATGCTCAAGGTCGTCCTCGCTTTCTACGACGCGTCGGTCGCGGCGCTCAACCGTGGCGCCTCGCTGCGCCAGATCCTCGAGCTGCCGTTCAAGGACAGGATCGCGGGCATGAAGACGACCCCCCACGAGGAGGCGCTGCGCATGATGCCGGAGCTCGCCGCGCAGATCTCCGAGGAGATCGCCGGGATCGAGGTGTACTAGATGACGACGACCGAGGCCCCGGCCACGACGCTCTCCCTGCTCACCACCGAGTACCGGACGCTCAACTACGTCACGGGCCCGCTCATCTTCGTGCAGAACGTGCACGGGGTCGCGTACAACGAGATGGTGGCCATCATCCTGCCGGACGGCTCGACCCGGTCCGGCCAGGTGCTCGAGATTGCCGGCGAGACCGCCGTCATCCAGGTCTTCGAGGGTACGCAGGGCATCGACGCCGACGTCACGCGCGTGCGCTTCCTGGAAGAGGTCGCGAAGATCGACGTGTCGCCCGAGTTGCTCGGCCGCGTGCTCAACGGCACCGGCAAGCCGATCGACGGCGGCGCTCCCATCGTCCCCGAGGAGCGCCTCGACATCACCGGCAACCCGATCAACCCGTACACGCGCGAGAAGCCGGCCGACTTCATCGAGACCGGCATCTCGGCCATCGACGGGCTGAACACGCTGGTCCGCGGCCAGAAGCTGCCGATCTTCTCCGGCTCCGGCCTGCCGGCCAACGAACTCGCGGCGCAGATCATCCGCCAGGCGCGCGTCGTCTCCGGCGAGGAGTTCGCCATCGTGTTCGGCGCGATGGGCATCACGCACCGAGAGGCGTCCTACTTCATGTCGCAGTTCGAGGAGACCGGCGCGCTCGAGCGCGTCGTCTTCTTCTTGAACCTCGCCGACGACCCGACGGTCGAGCGGCTGCTCACCCCGCGGTGCGCCCTGACCGTGGCCGAGTACCTGGCGTTCGAGAAGGACATGCAGGTGCTCGTCGTCCTGTCCGACATGACGAACTACTGCGAGGCGCTGCGCGAGGTCTCGACCGCGCGCGAGGAGGTCCCGGGCCGCCGCGGCTACCCGGCCTACTTGTACCCGCCCCTCTCGACCTCCGCCGACCCCGCCGGCCCCACCAGGGCCCGGCGGGGCTCGCCCACCCAGCTGCCGTTCCTCTCGAGGCCCGACGACAACACCCCGCCCCCGACCCCCGACCCCCCCGGGTACACCCCCGAGGGCAAGATCGTGCTCTCGCGGCACCTGCACCGCCGCGGCGTGTTCCCGCCGATCGACACGCTGCCGTGCTTGAGCCGGCTGATGAACCTCGGCATCGGCGAGGGGAAGACGCGCGACGACCACCGCGCCGTCGCCAACCAGCTGTACGCCGCCTACGCACAGGGCCGTGACCTGCGCAAACTCGTTGCAATCGTCGGCGAGGAGGCGCTGTCCGAGACGGACCGGCGCTACCTGCGGTTCGCCGACGAGTTCGAGGCGCGCATCGTCGGCCAGGGCGACGAGGGCCGCAGCATCATCGACACGCTGACGATCGGCTGGGACCTGATGTCGGCCCTGCCGATGGGCGAGCTCAAGCGCGTGCGCGACTTCATCCCCAAGTACCACCCGAACGCAGAAGCGGCCGAGGCGTAGGGGAGCCGGTCGAGCCATGGAGGAAGTCCGCCCGACACGAGCAGAACTTCTCGAGCGTCGCAGCCAGATCGCGCTCGCGCAGCAGGGCATGGACCTGCTCAAGCAGAAGCGCGACGCGCTGCTGATCGAGTTCATGTCCGTCATGGACGAGACGCTGCGCCTGTCCGGCTCGCTCGGAAAGGCCGTCAACGAGGCGCAGTACGCCCTCGCGGTCGCCCAGGCGGTCGACGGCACGGTCTCGCTGCGGTCCGCCGGCATGGCGACCAAGGGCGAGATCGTCGTGGACATGTCCGGCACCAAGATCATGGGCGTCTCGGTACCGGTGGTCACGAAGGGCGAGTCGCCCGTGCGTTCGTCGTTCACCCGCGGCTACGCGGTCACGGGCGTCTCGTCGCGCGTCGACGACACCGCCGACAAGTACGAGCGCATCCTCGACGTCATCATCGAGTACGCCGACATCGAGACGCGTTTGAAGCGCCTGGGCGAGGAGATCAACAAGACCAACCGTCGCGTGAACGCCCTCGAGCAGATCACGGTGCCGAACCTGCGCGAGCAGGTCACCTACATCCGTCAGACGCTCGACGAGCGCGCTCGCGAGGACCTGTTCCGGCTGAAGAAGGTCAAGAAGAAGCTGGAACGCAAGAAGGCAGCACAGGCAGCCGACTAGGGGCGGGCGCGCCGGGACGGCGCGGCCGCGACGGATGCCTCGAGGCACGGTGTGGAGCGGCGCCCATGGCCGGGGGAAAGCACGGCGCCGCTCCGCAACCTCCTTCCCGGAGGATGACCACAAGGGCCCGGACGCATCCAGCGTCCGGGCCCTTGTGGTCGCGCGCTGAGCGCTGCGCGCGTCTCAGGACTTGGAGGTCACGATCGCGCGCACGTCGTTCAGCGCGTCGACCGTGTTGCGGGTGTGCTCGCGGATCTCGCGCCCGTGGGCGATGATCTGCCGCAGGTCGTCGAGGGTCAGGTGGCCGAAGCGCAGCTCGTCCCACTCCTCGCGGGCGACGTAGGACCACATCTCGCCGAGCACCCACTCGAGCTCCTCGATCTCGTGGGTCGTGAAGTGGTCCCACCTGTGGCCGAGGGCGTGCCTGATGCGCTCGACGGCGCGCTCCACGGCGCTCGCCCTGCGCAGCGCGAACGCGCGCATGCCGATGTCCTCGTCGTTCACGTCCGGACGGGGGTTCGTCATCTTCCCACCTCCTGTGGGGGCGTTGTTCGACACGATGAGGGATTCCCCTTCACGCCGGGCACGTGACAGGGACGGGCGGCCGGACTGCCGTACAATGGGCGCGCTCCTCGGACAGTGCCGGACCGGTCGTGCAGGAGGGTGCATCGATGGAGTTCGCCGACGTGATCGCCGCGCGCCGTAGTGTCCGCGACCTGAGCGACGGCCCGCCGGTGACCGAGGCCGACGTGCGCGCCCTTCTCGAGGCCGCGATCGCGGCGCCGACCGCCGGCAACACGCAGCCGTGGCGGTTCACCGTGGTCGCGAGCGCCAGCGCGCGCGAGCGTCTCGCGGGCGCGCTGCGCCAGTCGTGGGTCGCGCGGGCGCCGGTGGTCATCGTCGTCGGCGCGGACTACGAGGTCGCCGCCGAGCGGTACGCCGACCGTGGGCGGGACCTCTACGCGATCCAGGACACCGCAGCGGCCGTGGAGAACATCCTGCTCGCGGCGGTGGACCTCGGGCTCGCATCGTGCTGGGTGGGCGCGTTCGACGAAGCGGCCGTGGCCGAGGCTGTGGAGATGCTGCCGCCGGTGCGGCCGGTCGCCGTGCTGCCCGTCGGCCGTGGGGCCGTTCCGGACGCCCCTCGCGCGCGGCGCCCGGTCGAGGAGGTCAGCACCTGGCTGTGAGCGCCGCGACCCTCGATGAACTCCTCGCCGAGATCGGCGACTGCCACCGCTGTCCGCTCGGGGACACCCGGACCACGCTCGTGTTCGGCGTCGGGGACCCGCACGCGCGGCTCGCGTTCGTGGGGGAGGCGCCTGGGCGCAACGAGGACCTGAAGGGCGAGCCGTTCGTGGGAGCGGCGGGGCAGCTGCTCGACGAGCTGCTCGCCGGTATCGGCATGACACGCTCGGAGGTCTACATCGCCAACGTGCTCAAGTGCCGGCCGCCGGACAACCGCGACCCGCAGCCGCGCGAGATCGAGACGTGCACGCCGTTCCTCTCCGAGCAGCTGCGCATCATCTCGCCGTGCGTCATCGCCACACTCGGCAACTTCGCGACGAAGTACGTGCTCGACACCGAGATGGGGATCGGCAAGCTGCACGGGCGGCTGTTCGAGGCCGGCGGCAGGCGGGTCGTGCCCATCTACCACCCCGCGGCGGCGCTGTACGACCGCACCAAGCGAGACGCTCTCGCCGACGACTTCAAGCGGCTGAGGGTGGTGCTCGACCGGTATGCTGGCGGCGACGCGGCGGCGGGAGCCGCGGGCGGCGTCGTGGATGCGGCGCAGCCGTCCCTTTGGGACGAGGGCTGAGCCGTGCAGCGGGTGCTGCGATCGGGATCCGCGGAGCAGACCGCGGCGCTCGGGATGCGCCTGGCGGCGCTGCTGCGGCCCGGCGACGTCGTGTCGCTGGCGGGTGGCCTCGGCGCGGGCAAGACGGGCCTCGACGGAGGGGTGGGGGCCGGGCGCGGCGGCATG
>VAUM01000128.1 GCA_005774595.1 Actinomycetota bacterium | reverse complement strand
ATCGTCGTCTCCGGCCTCACCAAGCGTTTCGGCGACTTCACCGCCGTCGATGCCATCGACTTCCGCGTGCGCCCCGGCGAGATCTTCGGCTTCCTCGGCCCCAACGGCTCAGGCAAGACGACCACCATCCGCATGCTGTGCGGCGTCATCGCGCCGAGCGGCGGGCGGGCGACCGTGATGGGCTTCGACACCGAGCGTGAGCCGGAGCGCGTGCGCGCGAACATCGGCTACATGTCGCAGAAGTTCTCGCTGTTCCAGGATCTCACCGTCGACGAGAACCTGCGCTTCTACGCCGGCGTCTACGGGCTGGCCGCCGACCAGTTCGCCGAGCGTCGCGCCCACATCCTCGAGATGGCGGATCTGCGCGGTCGCGAGGGCGAGCTGACGAGCAACCTGTCCGTCGGCTGGAAGCAGCGCCTCGCTCTGGGCTGCGCGACCATCCACGAGCCCAAGCTCATCTTCCTCGACGAGCCCACGAGCGGCGTCGACCCCAACGCGCGCCGCCGCTTCTGGGAGCTGCTCTACGAGCTGGCCGCCGGTGGCGTCACGCTCTTCGTCACCACCCACTACATGGACGAGGCCACCCACTGCAACCGCCTGGCGTTCATCTACCGGGGCAGGATCATCGCCGAGGGCAGTCCGCAGGCGATCACCGGCTCCCTGGCCGCCGACACCATCCTCGAGCTCGACGTGGACGACGGCGAGGCGGCGCTCGCCTCGCTCGCGGATGCGCCGGGGATCGAGGAGACGTACCTGCAGGGCCGGCTGCTGCGCGTGAACCTCGGCGCGCGCGCGACAGGCGAGGTCGACGTGCCCGGCCTGCTCGCCGCCCGGGGCTTCGCGGTGCGCGGATGCGCGCGCGTGGAGCCGACGCTCGAGGACGCGTTCGTGCACCTCGTGGGCCTGCAGGGGGGCCGGGCGTGAGCGCGCGCGCTGCAGCCGGGAGGCGTTCCGCCGCGCGGCCAGCTGCCGCGTCCGCGCCTATGCGCTGGTTCGCGGAGTTCGTGCCCGGCCGCCGGGGTGAGATCCTCGACGCCGCGGTGGCGGTGTTCTCGGCCAAGGGCTACGACGCCGGGACGATGCGGCAGATCGCCTCGGCCGTCGGCGTCACGGAGCCGGCGCTCTACCGGCACTGGCCGGGCAAGGAGGCGCTCTTCGACGACCTCATCGCCACCGCCGGCGACCACGTCGTCGGGCAGGCGCGCACGATGCTCGCCGCGATCGGGCCCGACTCGCTGCGGCCGGGGCTGGAGACGCTCCTGCGCATGCCGCTCGCCGAGTCCGAGCGCGGCCGGATGGCGCTGATGCGCGCGGTCCTGGCCGCGGCGCCGAACCATCCGGCCTTCATCGAGACGTTCCGCGCCCGGATCGCGCTGCCCATGCAGGGCGAGATCCGCGCGGCGATCGTGCGACTGGACGGCGAGCTGGGCGTCACACGCGCTCCGGGCGAGGCCGAGGCGTGCGTGCGCGTGCTCATGAGCCTGTTCGTCGGCCATATGCTCACCACACAGCTGCTCGGCGCCGGCGGCGCGGAGGCCGCGACCGCCGACGCGGTCCTCGCGGTCCTCGGATGGGAGGGCGTCCGATGAGCGCGGGCGCACTCGGCGGCTCGGCGCGCCGCATCTCGGCCATCGCGCGCAAGGAGTTCATCCACCTGTCGCGCGACTGGCGCATGATCGTCGCGGCCCTGCTCATGCCGCTCATCCAGCTGACGCTGTTCGCGTACGCCATCAGTTTCGACGTGCGCGACCTGCCGACCGTCGTCCTCGACCGCGACCGCACGCCGGAGAGCCGCGCGTACCTCGACTCGGTCACGCAGTCCGGCTTCTTCCGCATACGCGGCGGCGTCGAGAACGAAGCCGCCATCGACCGGGCCTTCGACCGCGGCGAGGCGCGCGTGGCCATCGTCATCGCGCCGGGCTTCGGCGACGAGATCGCCGCGGGCCGCGCCGGCGCCGTGGCGGTGCTCATCGACGGCAGCGAGCCGAACTCCGCCGGCATCGGCCGCAACTACGCGCTGGCGCTCAACCAGTCCTTCGGCGCGCGGGCGCTCGCCTCGTGGGCCGCCGCGCGCGGCGCGGACACGGCGGCTGTGGGCACGCTCGAGCCGCGCATGCGCCTCTGGTACAACCCGGAGGGGCGGTCCGCGACCTTCCTCGTGCCGGGGCTGATGGTCGTCGTCATCATGATCGTCATCATCCAGCAGACGGCGGTCACGCTCGTCAAAGAACGCGACCAGGGCACGCTCGAGCAGCTCGTCGTCTCGCCGCTGAAGCGAGGCGAGCTCATCGTCGGCAAGGTGCTCCCGTGGGCGCTGCTCGGCTTCGCCGACACCGTGTTCATCACGGCCGCGGCGCTCGCGATCTTCCAGGTGCCGCTGCGCGGCGACATCACGGTACTCGCGGTCGCGATGTTCCTGTTCGTGCTCGCCAGCCTGTCCATCGGACTCGTGGTCTCGGCGATCGCGCCCACGCCCGAGTCGGCCAACCTCATGGGCCTGCTCTTCTCGTTCCTGCCCGGCTTCCTGCTGTCGGGGATGGCGTTCCCACTCTCCTCGATACCGAAGGTCCTGCAGTGGCTGAGCTACGGCCTGCCGGCGCGCTACATGGTCGACGTCTCGCGTGCGGTGTTCCTGCGCGGCGCGAGCTGGGACGTGCTCGCACCCGACGTCGCGGCGCTCGCGGTGTTCGCGGTCGCCGGCCTGACGGTGGCCACCCTGCTGCACCGGCGGAGGGCGTGACGCGATGAGCTTCCGCCGCTACAGCCTGATCGTGTGGAAGGAGTTCGTGCAGTTCAGCCGCGACCGGCTGCTGTTCCCGCTGGTCTTCATCTCGCCGATCCTGCAGCTGCTCATGCTCGGCTACGTCGTCGGCTCGGACGTGACGAACCTGCCGACGGCGATCGTCGATCACGACCGCACGGCGATGTCGCGCTCGATTGAGGACGCGTTCTCGTCGAGCGGGTACTTCCGGGTCGTGGCGCACCCGGCCGACGAGGCGGCGCTCGGCCCGCTGCTCGACTCGGGCGCCGCGCAGGTCGGCATCGTGATCGAGCCGGGGACGGCGGTCGCGCTCGAGCGGGGCGAGAAGGTGCCGCTCGGCATCGTCGTCGACGGGACCGACTCGCGCATCGCCTCGACGGCGAGCGGGTACGCCGCGCAGATCGCCGCGCAGCTCAACAGGCAGCGCCTCGATGCAAAGCTCGGGGCGATGGGCGGCCCGGGCCTCGACGCGCGCGTGCGCGTGGTGTTCAACCCGGCGCTCAAGGCCATCAACGCGATGATCCCGGGGCTCATCGCCGAGATCCTCATGCTCACGATGGTGGTGGTGATGAGCCAGGCGGTGGTGCGCGAGCGCGCGCGCGGGACGCTGGAGCAGATGTTCGTCACGCCCATCACCCGCGGCGAGTACCTCCTCGGCAAGATCACGCCGTACTTCCTCATCGCGTGCGTACAGGCGACCTTCGTCGGCACCGTGGGCGTGCTGTGGTTCAAGGTGCCGTTCGCCGGCTCGATCGCGACCGTCGCGCTGGGCTTGGCGCTCTTCTCCGGCACGGCCATCGGCATCGGCCTGCTGTTCTCGCTCATCTCGCGCAACCAGCACCAGGCCCAGCAGACCGCGATGTTCTACATGATCCCGACGATGGTGCTGTCCGGCTTCATCTTCCCGATCGAGTCGATGCCGCCGGCAGTCGTGCCGCTGACCTACCTCATCCCGCTGCGCTACGCGCTCGTCGTGCTGCGCAGCGCGATGCTCAAGGGCTCGGGCGTCGGCGACCTCGCGGCCCCGATGCTGGCGATGGTGGTCTTCTCGGTGGTGGTGTTCGGCGTGGCGGTGTCGAGCTTCCGCAAGCGGCTGTCGGACTGAATCGCGCCCGCGGCGCCCTCGCGCGCGTGCAGTATGATGGGGGCGTCCGCGGCGTAGGTCCCTGCGCGCCGCCGCCGTCCGCGACCCGAGCCGTCCCGGAGGTCCGATGGGTCTGGAGAGCGTCCACCTACGCGAGCTCGCTTCAGAGATCGGCCCGCGTCCCGCCGCCACCGACGCCGAGGCGCGCGCGGCCGACTACCTCGAGACCGTCTTCATCGCGCGGGGGCTGGAGGTGGACCGGCAGGAGTTCGTGACGCCGCGCACCTACTCGTGGGCGTACGCGATCTACCACCTGCTCACGCTCGCCTCGGCAGCGGCCGTTGGCGTGAAGGTCCTTCGCTGGCCGGCGGTCCTGCTCGCGACGGCCGTCGCGGTGGTCATGTGGCTCGACCTCGACACCCGTTGGGGCCTGTCGAGCATCATGCCGAAGGGCCCGAGCCAGAACGTCGTCGCGAGGCACGTCCCGAAGGCGCGCCGCGGCGAGCGCACCAAGCGCGTCATCGTGGTCGCGCACTACGACTCCGCGCGCGCGTCGCTCGGCTTCTCGCCGGGCATGGTGAAGAACTTCGAGGTCACGTTCACGCTCATGAAGGCCGTCACCTTCGGCATGCCGATCGTGGTCCTCGCCTCGGCGCTCCCGTTCACGGCCGGTGCGCAGCCGTGGCTGTGGTACGTGACGCTCGCGTTCGGCGCGTACCTGCTCGTGCCGCTCTTCATCAACGTGCACCGCGAACTGTTCATGAGGTTCACGGACGGCGCCGGCGACAACGCGTCCGGCGTCGCGGCGATGCTCGGCGTGATGGACCGCATCGTGCCCGAGGCCGAAGGGACGTTCGACCGCCCCGATCCGCAGCCCCGCCGCCGCGGCGAGGACGAGGCGTGGGCTGCCGACGTGGTGCCGGACGGCGCCGCGCTCTCGTACGCGCCCGCGGGCGCGGCCGACGCCTCTGCGCCGCGCGAGCGAGTGCGTGAGTGGAGCGCCGATGACGACTGGGGCGACGTGGACGGCACGTCGTCGATCCCGGCGGTCACGGGGATGGCCGCCGCCGATGCCCCGACGACCAGCTTCGAGGCGCCGCTGTCCGCCGTCGGCACGCCGGAGGTGCCCGACGCGAGCGCG
>VAUM01000127.1 GCA_005774595.1 Actinomycetota bacterium | reverse complement strand
CACCTTCGAACATCGTCGCCGGGTCGAGGTAGGTGTCGCCGGACTTCAGGCCGACGTGCAGGTGCGGTTCGTCACAGGATGCGTCCCCGCGGCCCGCGACCGCGGCGATCGCATCACCCGCCGACACGCGCTCCCCGGCCCGCACGACCACGTCGGCCAGCGGCATCAGCGTCACGCGCCGCCCATCGGCCAGGTCGAGCGAGACCGCGAGCGCGGTCCCGCCGTCGCCGGCCGGCACGCTGCCCCGGAACGCGACTGTCGCATCGGCCGGCGCGCGCACGCACGCGCCGTCGCTGGCCGCGATATCGGCGCCCAGGTGCGTCCGTACCGCGCCGCCGACCGCGTACGACTCGCCGTAGCCGAGCAGCACCGTCCCGCCGGCCACCGGCCATGGCGCCGCGGCCGCCGCCTGCGCTCCCGCCAGGAGCCACATCACCGCCGGCAGCGTCAGCACTGCCACACGTATCGCGCGCATGACACACCCCTCCCTCGATCCGATCGGAGAGGGAGGGGCGCCGTCACGAACACCTGTTCGACGCGCAGTGCCGATCTCCTGCAAGCCCGCTGCAGGAACGCACCGGGCCGCCGCTCCTCGAAGGGAACGACGGCCTCGGACCAAAGTGACGATTGGAGCGGGTGACGGGACTCGAACCCGCAACTTTCAGCTTGGGAAGCTGACGCTCTACCGTTGAACTACACCCGCATCGCGCGGCGTATCGTATCCCACCGCCCACGCATGCGCCAACGCGTCGCGCGCGGACCCGATGCTAGAACCGCGGCTCCCGGCGGTGCAGGTACCACGCCGCCGCAGCGGTCAGCACGAGCAGCGCCGCGAGCGCGACCTTCCACGGGTGGATCGGGTCTTTCACGGGATGCCCCGGCGTGACGACCTCGAGCGACGTCGCGTGGATGTCCATGTCGCCGCCGTGCTGGCCGCACGCGGCGTTGAACGTCCCGGCGATCCTGACCACGTCGCCCTCGTGCTGGTAGTCGCCGAACGTGGTCACCTGCTCGGCGAGCGCCGCAGGCAGCCACACCGCGTGACCGGAGTTGTAGCCGCCGAGTTCGGCGCCCTCCTCGACGTTCTTCAGGTAGTACGCGTCGTCGTTGATGTGGAGCCACGCGAAGTCGCCGCGCACCATGCGGTCGCCCACGACCTCGCCGGTGTACTCGACGGTCTTCCCGTCGAACTCCTTGGGCCGCTCCACGAGCTCCGCGCTCGTCGGGTCGTTCGGGCTCGGCTGCTGCGCGAGGGCCAGCCCGGGCGCGAACACGCACGCCAGCACGACCGCCGCCGCCAGCCACGCCCTGATCGCACGCCCGCCCATCTACCGGCCCCTCACCATCGAGACGAGGAAGCCGAACAGCGCGAACACCGACATGAACTCGAGCCGGCCGAGCCACATCGCGATCAGGTAGACGACCTTCATGTCCCACGGCATCATCGGCGTGGTCACGCCGCACGACAGGCCGGTGTTCGATGCCGCCGAGACGATCTCGAACGCCGAGTCGACGAACGGTATCCCGTGCAGGGACCCGAGCACGGCGCCGGCGCCGTACAGCGTCACGTACAGCACGGTGATCGTGAACGCCGTGCGCACGAGCCCGTCGTCGAGGGCGACGTCCTTGACGTGGTGGAACTTGGCGCGCACGACCGCGGATTCCGGCGAGATGAGCTTGCGGATGTCCTGCAGGATCGCCTTGGTCATCACGCCCATGCGGATGCCCTTGATGCCGCCGCCGGTGGAGCACGCCGACGCGCCGATAGCCATCGCGATGGTGGTCGCGATCATCCCGACCGGTCCCCACTGCGTGACGAACGCGCGTGCGTAGATCGTCGAGAAGCCGGTCGTCGTGTGGCCCGAGGCGAGCTGGTAGAACGCCTTGCGGAACAGCGCCATGGCGTCCGGGTAGACGCCCGCCTTCGCCAGCGCGAACGTGGCGATCAGCACCGTGAGCGACAGCGTGATCGCGAAGCTGATCGTCTCGACGTTGCGCACGATCTCGCGCCGCTTGCCGGTCCACACGGCCCAGTGCAGCGCAAAGTTGAACGAGCCGGCGATGAAGATGATGACGCTGATGACCTCGTAAGACAGCGAGTGATAGTAGAGCGTGTTGTACGACTGCGGCGCGAAGCCGCCGGTCGACCACGCGCCCATGAACACCCACAGCGCGTGCAGCAGCCCGCGCACCGGCTCCTGGCCGAGGAACATCGCGGTCACCCACAGCGCGAGCGTCCCGATCACGAGGTACGTCAGCGACACGAGCCAGATCGCGCGCGCGGTCTGGACGACGTTCGGCAGCAGCCGCTCGTCCTTGCCCTCGCCGACGTAGACCTTGTACGCACCGGCCGTCCCCTTGAACAGGAACGTCAGCGCGATGACGACGATGCCCTGACCGCCCGCGTAGGTGAGCAGGTGGCGCCACATGTTCAGGCCGTGCGCGATGTGGTCGAGATCCTGGAGCAGGTAGAGCCCCGTCGTGGTGTAGCCGCTCATGACGTCGAACATCGCGTCGAGGTAGGACCCCTCGTGACCCGAGAGCCAGTGCGGCAGCGCGCCGAGGATCGTCGCGACCACCCAGGACCCCGAGGCCACCACCAGGCCGTGGCTCCAGTCGAGGTCCTTCTCGGTGCGGCAGAGCAGCTGCGAGCCGAAGCCGAACGTCAGGCACGCCCCGATGCTGATGACGAAGTCGAGCGCGGTGTCCCACTCGCCGAACGCCACCGAGGTGACGAGCGGCAGCACCATCAGCATGCCGACGCCGACGATGACCTTGCCGGTGTAGCGTCCGATGACGAGGTGGTCCTCGAGGCGGGGGCGGATGATCACCTAGCGGTACACCGCCAAGGCGACGACCGCCATCAGCAGCGCCAGTCCCGTCAGCGCGAGGATGAACACGGCCTCCGTGAGGATACCCGCCGCGTACCTGCCCCAGTTCTCGCGGCGCAGCAGGCCGCGGTGGTGGTGATCGCCGTGGCGCACGCTACTCCCCCGTCAGCGCCTTCTTGAGCGCACGCTCGTGCTGGGTCTTCGTGAACGCGATGACGCGGTCGCCGGGCTGCAGGCGCGTGTCCCCGTGGACGGTGATCGCGTCGTCCCCGCGCGCGATGGCGATGAGCACGCACTCCGTCGGCAGCTTGATCTCGGCGACGGGCTTGCCGCACACCGTGCAGCGGTCGGTCGGCAGCTCGATCTCGATGATCGCCATGTTGCCTTCGCGCAGCGCGAGCAGCGTTCGGATGTCCCCGACCGTCGCCTCCTCCTCGATCATGCGCGAGATGATCGTCGTCGACGAGATCGCCTCGATGCCGAGCGCGTTGAAGATCTGCTCGTTCTTGGGGCTGTTCACGCGCGAGAGTGCGCGGGGCACGCCATACGCCGCCTTGGCGAGCTGGCACGCGACGAGGTTGTCGTCGTCGTCGCCGGTCAGGCCCACGAACACGTCGGCGCGCGCGACGCCGGCGTCCTCCTGGAGCGCGGCGTCGCAGCCGTCCCCTTGGATGATGAGCGCGCCGGCCGGGAGTTCCTCGGACAGCTTCTCGATGATCTCGGCCCGCTTCTCGATGACCGCGACGCCGTGGCCCGACTCGCACATCTTGCGCGCGAGGTAGCTGCCGACCTTGCCGCCGCCGTTGATGACGATGTACACGGCCTACTCCTCCATCAGGTGCGTGATGCGGCCGAACGCCTCGTCCTTGACGCTCGCGACGAGCACGTCGCCGCGCTCGAGCATCGTGTCGGCCTGCGGGACGAACGTGGTCGAGCGCCTCGCGACGGCGGCGATGCGCATGCCGTGATGGGCCTCGATGTCATGCACCGTCTTGCCGGCGGCGTCCGCCGATACCTTGAACTCGACGAGCTCCACGTCGCCGAGCGCGCTCAGGTGATGGCCGTGGCCCGCCTTGACCTTGTCGAGGAGGGCGTCGGCCACCAGCGTGGTGCCGCACACGTAGTCGAGGCCGAGCTGCTGGTACGTGCGCTCTCGCACAGGGTTGTACAGCCGGGCGACCACGTGGGGGATCGAGAAGAGCTTGCGGGCGACCTCGGCCGCCATGAGGTTCGTGTTGTCGAGGTCGGTCACCGCGGCGAACGTGTCGCACTCACGAGCGCCGGCCTCTTCGAGCACCTCGACGTCGAAGGCCAGGCCCTTGACGGTCACGCCGTTGAAGGTGCTGCCGAGCCGCTGGAACGCGGCGTCGTCGCGGTCGATGACCGTGACGTTGTGCCCATCGACGGACAGCAGGGTCGCCAGCTGGGAACCCACTCTGCCGCACCCCGCAACGATGACGTTCACGCCGGCACGCTCCTCCTCGCCGAGACGGCGGGCCGACTACGGCCTGCCGTGACACACGACGCGCAACGCTACTCCTGCCAGAGCGACGCCGCAAGAGCCATCTTCGCGCCAGAGCCATCTTCGCGCTAGTCATCTTCGCGCGCCGCACGTTTCCGGCTTGCGACGGGATGCCCCAGGATGACGCGACTCCTCCACGCAGCGAGGCCGCCCCGGTGCGGGACGGCCTCGCGGCGGTGCTATGTGGAGACGAAGACGGGCGGTCTAGCTCTTGCCGATCTTGAAGATCTTCGTGCCGCAGTCCGGGCACACGCCCTGGGTCGCGGGACGCCCGTTCTTCATCGTGATGTCCTTGGCGTCCTTGATCTCCTTCTTGGCCTTGCACTTGACGCAGTAGCCTTCCTTCGCTGGCATTCGCATACACCTCCCGTCGGCGGTCAGCTCTCGGGCGAGCGTGCACGGTCGTCACCGATCCGTGCTCGTTCCCCTTGGTTTCCCCGATTCAGTGTACACAAGCCCGCAGACTTTGCCAGCGAACGCGCGACCGGCGGTCTTCCGAAGGCGCGCGCCGATGACGGCGCCCGCGCCCGCGATGAGCGACGCGACCGCCACCCACGCGGCCCCCATGACGCCCCAGAACGACTCGGGATACAGCCCGACCATGAGGTCATCCGGGGCGAACATCCACGAGTCGGACTCGAAGAACAGCC
>VAUM01000126.1 GCA_005774595.1 Actinomycetota bacterium | reverse complement strand
CGCCGCCACGCCCTGCTCCGCGCTGGTGCGCGACTGCTCGATGAGCTCGGTCGTCTGCCTCGCCGCCTCGGCGCTGCGCTGCGCGAGGTTGCGGACCTCCTCGGCCACGACCGCGAACCCGCGGCCGGCCTCACCCGCACGAGCGGCCTCGACGGCCGCGTTGAGTGCGAGCAGGTTCGTCTGGAACGCGATCTCGTCGATGGTCTTGATGATGCGGGCCGTCGAGTCGGATGTCTCCTTGATCCGCGCGATCGCGGCGCACAGCTGCTCCATCACGGTCGCGCCCTGCCCGGCCAGCTCGCTGGCCTCCGCCGACCGTGAGGCCGCCGAACGGCTGTTGTCGACGTTCTCCATCGTCATGCCGGCGATGGCGTCGAGCGCCGACGAGGTCTCCTCCAGACTCGACGCCTGCTCGCTCGCCCCGCTGGCGAGGCTCTGGCTCGAAGCCGCGACCTGCTCGGCCGCACCGCGCATCGCGGCACCGGCGGACTGCAGCCCTTCGACCACGCGCCGGATCGGGCGCATGATCGAGACTCTGAGCACCAGCATGGTGACGATACCGAGCCCTATGGTGACCAGGCCGGTGATCATGGCGACCCGGGCCGCGTTCTCGATCTCCGCCTGAAGGGCCGACGTTTCCGAGTTCTGCGCTTCGGTGGCGGCCTCGCGTGCCGCGGCGGCGGCGGCGATCATCTTCGCCTGCTCTGCGGCCATGACGTCCGATTCTGCCGCGGCGAACCCGCGGACGAGCCGGTCGCGACCGGTCGCGAGGAGATCCGCGACCTCCCCGAGCTCGGCGTCATCCCAGGCGTCGGCGATCGCGGCCAGCGCCTCGACGTCGGCGTCGAGCGCCTTGATGAGAACGGTGTGGCGCTTCGCGTCGTCCGGGTCTTGCGCGCTGCCGGCCCGCTCCAGCGCGTCGAGGCGCAGAAGGGTGGCTTCCACGTTCGCGAGGGTCGTGCGTGCCGCGACGCGGTGGTCGAACAGCTCGATGCCCTTGTCGACGGCGGTCCCCAGCGAGCTGACCGAGATCGTCAACAGTGCGATCACGAGTGCGAGGACCACCGCGAAGCCCACGAACAGCTTGGCGCCGATGCCCATCTTGCTCAGTCTCGTGTTCATCGTCCTTCTCCTGTTCTGCCGCTGTGATCAGAAGTCGGCGAGGTCGTCGTCATCGAGCGGGATGACCTGCTCGGGACTGAGACGCACCGGCGCGTGAGCGGCCACAGCGACGTGCGGGCGGGCGGGTGTACGGCCGACGGCGTCCTGCGGAGGAGCGACCGGGGCCTTGGCGGCGGCGTCCCTGCCGCCGCGGACGGTACGGATGAGGGCGCTGACCATCCCGTGGAGCTCGGCGGCCTGTGCGGAGAGCTCCTCACTGGCCGAGGCGGACTCCTCCGCGTTGGCGGCGTTGGCCTGGGTGACACGGTCCATGTCCGCCACGGCGGTGTTGACCTGGTCGATGCCTTCGGCCTGCTCCTCGCTGGCCGTCGCGATCCGGCCGACGAGTTCCGTCACGTGATCGACACCCTCGGCGATCTTGACGAGACCGGCCGTGACGCCCTCCGACACGCTGACGCCGCGGACAGCGCTGGTCTGCGACTCCTCGAGCAGGGCCGAAGTGCTCTTGGCGGCCTCGGCGCTGCGCTGCGCGAGGTTGCGGACCTCCTCGGCCACCACGGCGAACCCGCGGCCGGCCTCGCCGGCACGGGCGGCCTCGACGGCAGCGTTGAGCGCGAGCAGGTTCGTCTGGAACGCGATCTCGTCGATGGTCTTGATGATGCGGGCCGTCGAGTCCGACGTCTCCTTGATCCTCGCGATGGCGTCGTTCAGCTCGCGAACGGACTCCACGCCGCGGGTGGCCGAGGCCTGGGCGTCCCGTGCGACCTCGTCGGCCTTGCGGGAGTTCGAGGCGTTCTCCCGGGTCATGCCGGCCATCTCCTCCAGCGCGCTGGAGGTCTCCTCGATGTTGGCGGCCTGCTCGCTCGACCCGTGGGCGAGCTGCTGGCTCGCGGAGGCGACCTGCGCGCTCGCGCTGAACACCTGCTCCGCGCTGACGGACAGGCCCGTGATGACCCGCTCGAGCGGGCGCGTGATGCTCAGGATGTTGAGCAGCGCCAGCGCGATCGCAAGCACGACGCCGCCGGCCACTCCGCCGCCGGTCAGCAGCGTCGCGCGGCGGTTGGCCGCCTGGGCCTGCGCCATCTCATCGGCGGCGCGCGCGTTCTCGTTGTCGATCATCTTGAACAGGACGTCGATCGAGGCGAGGTACTGGTCGTTCGAGGCATCGGCGTTGGCGATCGCCTTGTCGTGCCAGGTCGCGTCCCCGGTCGCGAGGTACTTCGACTGCAGGTCGACGGTGTGACCGTCGGCGGCCTGCAGGTCGCTCCAGGCCTTCTTGAGCTTCGGCATGAGCTCGGCGTTCGAGGGGGCGAGGTACTTCGATGCGTACTCGTCGAGGGCCTTGGTCGCGTCGGCGTTGTTGCTCTTCCACGCCGCGAAGTACTCAGCCGTGAGCGCCGGGTCCTCGGTCAGGAGAAGACCCTGGCTGTACGTGTACATCGACTCCTGCATCGCCTGGAACTCGCGCAGCCGGTCGATGCCCGGCAGGGCCGAGTTCGCAACCAGCTCGCTATGCGTCATCGTCTGATCGAGCCCGACGTAGGCTGACACACCGATACCGAGCAGGATCAGGCACACGGTCCCGAACGCCATCGCCAGCTTCGTGCGGACAGACATGCCACCGAACCGTCCGTTCATCGGGATCCCTCCCCGTCCTCGCAGGCGGCACGCGCGGCCGACTCGACCGCACTCGCCTGCTCGTCTGACAACACTTCATCGATGTCGAGGAGCAGCACGACGCGCCCCTCTACCCTGCCGATGGCGCTGATGTACGACGTGTCGGCCATCCGCCCGAACTCGGGTGTGGCCTCCATCTGCTCGCCCGTGAACGCCACCACGTCCGAGACCGTGTCGACGACGAGCCCGACGACCCTGTCGCCGACATCGCCCTCGAGACGCGCGATCACGATGCAGGTACGCTCGCCCATCGCGGACGCGTCCATCCCCAGCGCCTGGCGCAGGTCGATCACGGGGATCACCCTGCCGCGGAGATTGACCACACCGGCGAAGGCGGCGGGCAGCCTCGGCACCCGGGTCACCGGGAGCAGGCCCACGATCTCCTGAACGCGGAGGATCTCGAGCCCGTAGATCTGGTCGTCCAGTCCGAACGTCAGGTACCTCCCACCGGCGGGCGTGGTGTGCTGAACGGTCACGAGCGCTCACCCTTTCGGTCCTGCGCGGCCGCCGACAGGCCGACCGCATCCACGATGATCCCGACACGGCCGTCGGGCATGATCGCCCCGCCGGCCATGCCCTCTGCACTGACCAGCCCGTCACCGAGTGGCTTGATGACGGTCTGCTGCTGCCCGAGGAGCTCACACGCGACGAAGCCGGTCCTCGACTCGCCGTCGCGCGTGATGATGACGACGCCCCGCGTCGGGTCCTGGACCGCACCGGGGGTGTCGAAGAGCCTGTCGAGCCGGACCAGCGGGACGGGCCCGTCGTCGGTGAGGAGCAGGTCGCCCTGCGGCACCGACGCGATCGCCTCGGGCGCGGGCCGGACGCAGCGCTCGATCGACGGCATCGGGAACACGTACCGCTCTTCGCCCACGCGCACGACCATCCCGTCGATGATCGCCAAGGTGACGGGCAGGCGGATCACGACGCTCGTGCCGTCACCGGGACGCGACCGCAGTTCCACGCGTCCACGCAACGACTCGACGGCGCGGCGGACGGCGTCCATGCCGACCCCGCGGCCGGAGACGTCCGTGACCTCGGACGCCGTTGAGAGGCCCGGAGCGAACACGAACCGCTCGGCGTCCTCGTGGCTGACTTGGGACTCATCCGAGGCCAGCCCGGCCGTGACGGCGCGCCGTGCGACCGCGGCGGCGTCGATGCCCCGTCCGTCGTCGGCGACCTCGATGTGCACCGCCCCGCCGACGTGGCTCGCGCTGAGCACGATGGTGCCCACGCGGGGCTTGCCGGCGGCCTCACGCTCGTCAGGCGACTCGATGCCGTGGTCCACCGCGTTCCGCAACGCGTGCACGAGGGGATCCTGGATCCGGTCGACGACGGCCTTGTCGAGCTCGGCGTCCTCCCCGAACACGGTGAGTGCGACCTGCTTGCCCGCCTTGTCCGCGAGATCGCGCACGAGGCGGCGCATCCGCAGGAACGTCGGGCGCAGCGAGACCATCCGCATCGAGGTGGCGAGTTGCTGCAGCTCTCGGGTGATCTTGTCGAGTCCGTCGAGCCTGCCCTCCACGAGCTCGTGCGCCTCACGCTGCCTCACAGCACCGGAGACGGTGGACTCCGCGATGACGAGCTCGCCGATCAGGTCGAGCAGGGCGTCGAGCCGCGCCTCGTCCACGCGGACGGTGCCCACGGACGTGGACGCCGTGGGCGCGGACACGGCGGTGCGCGCCGCAACGGGGTCTCCGTCCGCCTGAGGGGCCGCGCCGGCAGCCGACGCGCACAGACTGCGCAGAGCGTCGACGGCGGCGAACAGCGCTGAGACGGTCGCGGTGTCGAGCGCCGAGGCGCCGGACCGGGCTTCGGCGAGCAGCGACTCGGACTCGTGCGCGTGATCGGAGACGCCTGCGAATCCGAGGAAGCCGGACATCCCCTTGACCGTGTGGAACGCCCGGAACACGGCGTCGATCGCGGTACGATCCGACGGGTCGGCCTCGAGCGCGAGAAGCTGCGCCTCGGCGTCGTCACAGTGCTCGTGCGCGCGCACGAGGAAGTCGCGCATGAGCACCTCGTCATCGGAGACCGCGGACTCAGGAGCGGTCGAGGTGGCGGGCGTGGCGGGCGTGACCACGGGGGAGGCGGCCGCGGACGCCGCGATCGCGGTCACGAGCGCGAGGTAGGCGGCCTCGAGACCAGCCGGGTCACCGGTGGCGTCGGCGAAGCGCCTGGCTTCGGCCAGCGCCCGCTCGGCCGCGCTCGCAGCCGCGGGACGGTCGCTGACCGCCGTCGCGAGGTCCTCGAAAGCACCGACGAG
>VAUM01000125.1 GCA_005774595.1 Actinomycetota bacterium | reverse complement strand
GCTCACGGCAGCGCACCAAGCCCGTCCCGCTCGAGACCGACGTCTTCGACGACGTGCCACCCGTCGGCCGCAAGCGCGCTGCGGCGCCGGTCGCGGCCGGGTCCGACCCCGAGGCGCGCCGCGCCACCGAGCCGGTCGCCAAGTCCGCGCCCGCACGCCGGACCGACGGGTTCGACCTGCCCCCGCTGTCGATGCTCGCGCTCACGCCATCCTCGGCCGGCAAGCATCAGGCGACCGAGAAGGAGCTGCGCGAGACCGCCGACGTCATCGAGGCGACGCTCGCGACCTTCGACATCCAGGCGCGCGTGGTCGAGTGGATCCCCGGCCCGACGGTGACGATGTTCGAGATCCAGATCGCCAAGGGCGTCAAGGTCCACCGCATCACGGCGCTCTCCGACGACATGGCGCTCGCGCTCGCCGCGCCCACGATCCGCATCCTCGCGCCAATCCCGGGCAAGTCGCTCATCGGCTTCGAGGTCCCGAACGACCGCCGCGCCACCGTCACCCTCGGCGACACCTTCGCCGCCGCGCGGCTGACCGACGAGGGCCCGCTCGCGCTGCTCATCGGCAAGGACGTGTCCGGTGAGAGCGTCGTGGCGGACCTCGCCAAGATGCCGCACCTGCTCATCGCCGGCGCTACCGGGACCGGCAAGTCGGTGTGCATCAACACCCTGCTCACGACGCTGCTCATGCGCGCGACACCGTCCGAGGTGCGCCTCATCCTCATCGACCCGAAGCGCATCGAACTGTCGCTGTACAACGGCGTGCCGCATCTCTACGTCCCGGTCGTCACCGAGATCAAGGAGGCGGCCAGCGCGCTCGCGTGGGCGGTCGACGAGATGGCGCGGCGCCTCAAGCTGCTCCAGAAGTCCGGCGCACGCAACACGCTCCAGTACAACGTGCTCGTCAGCCAAGGCAAGGCGGGCGAGGGAGCCGAGCCGCTGCCGTACCTGGTCATCGTCATCGACGAGCTCGCCGACCTCATGATGGTCGCGGCCCGCGAGGTCGAGGACTCCATCGTGCGCATCGCCCAACTGGCCCGGGCCGCCGGCATCCACCTCGTCGTGGCGACCCAGCGTCCCGAGGCCAACGTCGTCACCGGCCTCATCAAGGCGAACATCACCAACCGCATCGCGTTCAACGTCGCGACCGCGATCGACTCGCGCGTCATCCTCGACACCTCGGGCGCCGAGCGCCTCATCGGCATGGGCGACATGCTGTTCTCGACCCCGCAGTGGCCGAAGCCCAAGCGCATCCAGGGCGCGTTCGTGTCCGAGGACGAGACGGTGCGCATCGTCGAGCATCTCAAAGGTCAGGGCGAGCCCGACTACCACGAGGAGATCCTGCACCTCAAGGTCGCGGCCGCCGGCGGAGGAGTGGACACGGGCGAGGACGACGACCCGCTGGTGTGGGAGGCGGCCGACGTCGTGGTGACGACCGGCATGGGCTCGACCTCGATGATCCAGCGGCGCTTCAAGGTCGGGTACGCCCGCGCCGGGCGCATCATGGACATGCTCGAGGCGAAGGGCATCGTCGGCCCGCCCGACGGCAGCAAGCCCCGCGAGGTCCTCGTCGACGTCGAGGGGCTCGAGGCCATCCGGGCGTTCGAGCGGCAGGACGCGCTCAAGGGGGGAGACGCGTGAGCGAGCTGGGCGACGCGCTCGCCGCCGAACGCCGCAGGGCCGGCCGCTCGATCGCCGAGGTCGAGGCCGCCACGAAGATCCGCGGCCGCCTGATCGAGGCGCTCGAGAAGGGCGAGACCGACCGCCTGCCGAGCCCCGCCTACGTGCGCGGCTACATCCTCAGCTACGCGAGGTACCTCGAGATCCCCGCCGAGCCGCTGCTCGACATCCACCGGCGCGAGTCCGGCGTCCCGATCCCGGGCGGCGGCGGCGCGGCGGACCGCAGCCTCAAGCGGCCCGACCAGCAGGTCCCGCGGCGCGAGGAGCTCCACCTCATCCCGATGCGCACCGCGCTGCTCATCGCAGGCGTCATCGCCGCGGCGGCGCTGGCGATCTGGGGTATCTCGCGGTTCGTCGCCGCCCCGCGCGACACCGGGCCGACCCCGCTGCCCGTCTCACCCACCGAGACCGTCACGCCCGGAGTGTCCGCCACGGCCGCCGTGACGGCGACCGGCACGCCCGGCGTCGTCGACGCCCCCGAGCCCGCGATCACGCCGACGGGCGCGACCCCGGTCGGCGCCGAGTTCGAGCTCAAGGTCACGGTCAAGAAGGGCCAGGCGTCCTGGACGATCGTCAAGGTCGACGGGCTGCGCGCGTACGAGGGCATGATGACCGACGGCGACACGAAGACCTGGCTGGTCAAGTCCGAGGCGTCCGTCGGCATGGGCCGCCCCTCGGCGACCGTCGTCTACCGCGACGGCACGCAGGTCACCGAGAAGCCGCAGACCATCGGCAAGGTGCCCACGATCGTCATCACCGCCGAACAGTAGCGCTCCCTGAAGCGACCCTCCACGGAAGGATCACCGCAACGATGGCCAAGGACAGCAGCTTCGACGTCGTCAGCCAGGTCGACATGCAGGAGGTCGACAACGCCTTCCAGCAGACCCTGCGCGAGCTGTCGCAGCGCTTCGACCTCAAGGACTCGGGCGCGAAGCTCGAGCTCGACAAGCACGGCCACGCCTTCACGATCACGGCGCCGAGCGACTTCGTCCTGCGCCAGGTGCTCGACGTGCTCAACACCAAGCTCGTCCGCCGCGAGATCGACCTCACCGCGGTGCGCTGGGGAGCCAACGAGCCCGCGTCCGGCGGCGCGGTGCGATGTGTCGGCGCCATCGTATCCGGCATCGACGCGGACACCGCCAAGCGCATCGGGAAGGACATCCGCGACAGCAAGCTCAAGGTGAAGTCGCAGATCGAGGGCGACAAGCTGCGCGTCTCGGCCGCGAGCAAGGACGAGTTGCAGGCCGTCATCCGGCTGCTGCGCGAGGCCGACTACGGCCTGCCGCTCCAGTTCGTCAACTACCGCTAGCGGCGAAGTCGCCCATGACCGTCCGCGTCCGCATCGTCACCCTCGGCTGCCCCAAGAACGAGGTCGACTCCGAGAAGATGGCCGCGCTCGTGGCGCTGACCGGCGCCGAGCTGACCGCCGACGAAGACGCCGCCGACGTCACCATCCTGAACACCTGCGCCTTCATCCGTGAGGCCGCCGAGGAGGCGATCGAGCACACCCTCGACCTCGCGCTGAGGTGGAAGCCGGCGGGCGAGGGGCGCAAGCTCGTCGTCGCGGGATGCCTGCCGTCCCGGTACGGCCGCGACCTCGTCGCGGAGCTGCCCGAGGTGGACGCGTTCATCCCGGTGGCCGAGGAGCACGAGCTGCTCAAGTACCTCTTCGCGCTGTCCGGCCTGCAGCCTGCGCCGGGCGACGGCCCGGAGCGTGCCGTGGTCGGACCGTCGGCGTACCTCAAGGTCAGCGACGGGTGCTTCCGCGCCTGCGCGTACTGCACCATCCCCGCCATCCGCGGCCGGTACCGCAGCACGCCGCTGCGCGAGATCGAGCACGAGGCGCGCGCGCTCGTCCGCGCACGCGCGCGCGAGGTCGTGCTCGTCGGCCAGGACATCTCCTCGTGGGGCAGGGACCTCGGCGGGCACGAGACGCTCGCCGACGTCGTCCGCACACTGGGCGCCATCGAGGACCTCGACTGGCTGCGCCTCATGTACGTCCAGCCCGACGGCATCACATGCGACCTGCTCGACGCCATCGCGACCGTGCCGGCCGTCTGCCGCTACCTCGACCTGCCGCTCCAGCACGCCTCGCGCGACGTCCTGCGCCGTATGGGCCGGACCGGCGACGCCGAGTCGCACCTCGCGCTCATCGCCCGCATCCGTGAGGCGGTCCCAGGCATCGTGCTGCGCACCTCGCTCATCGCGGGCTTCCCCGGCGAGACCGAGGCGGACCTCGCCCTCCTCGAGGACTTCCTCGAGGAAGCCCGCATCGACTACGCGGGCGTGTTCGCGTACTCGCCCGAGGACGGCACTCCGGCCGCCCGCATGCGGCCGCGCGTCCCCGCGCGCGAGCGCGTCGCGCGTGCGAACCGCGTTCGCGAGACCGCCGACCGCATCGGCTTCGCGAAGGCCGCCGAGCGGGTAGGGGAGACGCTCGAGGTGCTCGTGGACGGCGTGGACGAGGACGGTGCGACCGTCGGCCGTTGGCGGGGCCAGGCCCCCGAGGTCGACGGGGTGGTATCGTTGGACGGACCCGCCTCGGCGGGCGACATCGTACGCGTCCGCATCACCGACGCTCTCGGATACGACCTTGCCGGCGAGAGGCTGAAGTCCCGCTGATGCTCCCGATGAACGCGGCCAACCGCGTGACCATCGCACGGATGGTCTTCATCCCAGTGTTCCTCGTCGTCCTGCTGGGCGAGTGGATCTCGCTCGTGCCCGAGCCGGCCGCCTGGGAGGCCGCGAAGCCGTGGATCGCCGCGGTCATCTTCACGGTGCTGGCCGCGACGGACGCGGTCGACGGCTACCTCGCGCGCAGCCGCAACGAGGTCACGACCTTCGGCAAGTTCATCGACCCGCTGGCCGACAAGCTCCTCGTCACAGCGGCGCTGTTCGCACTCGTGGACCTCGACGCGTTGCCGTCATGGATCGCGATCGTGATCGTCGCGCGCGAACTGATCGTCTCGGGACTGCGCATGGTCGCGGTCGCCGAGGGCAAGGTGATTGCCGCGTCGCATTTCGGCAAGGCCAAGACGGTGATGCAGATCGTGGCGATCACGGCGTTCATCGTGAAGGACTCGGCCCTCATCGGTCTCGACGGCGCCTGGCTGCCGGTAGCCGTGCAGTGGTTCTCGTGGGCCGCGATGGCCGCCGCGGTCGCGCTGACGATCTGGTCGATGGTCGCGTACTTCTACCACGCCCGCGACGTGCTCACCGGCCCCTGGAACGCCGGCCGCGCGTCGTGACCGCAGGCGGTCGCACAGCGGCGGTCGTCACCGTCGGCACGGGGCTGCTCCTCGGCATCAACGGCGACACGAACGCCGCGGACGTCGCGGCCCCGCTCACGGCGGCCCGCTACGCGCGCGGCGAGACGGCGCGCCTGCGCGACGACGCCGCGGCGCCCTCGGCGCCCCTCCCCCGC
>VAUM01000124.1 GCA_005774595.1 Actinomycetota bacterium | reverse complement strand
ATCGCGAGGAGACCGCCGCGGCCAGGCGCTCCACCCTCGGGCTAGCCGCCGCCGTCGGTCCGGCCGACGCGGACGCCGACGCGACGCTCCGCAAGCTCATGCTCGCCGAGAGCTCGCGCTGGGCGGGCGCGGACGGCGAGTGGGGCATCGCGGACCGCGGGCGGGCCTTCGCCGCGTCGGCGCAGCGCTCGGCGCAGGGCCTCCTGTCGAAGGTGGCGCTGAACACGCAGGACATCACGCTGTCGGGCAATTCGGGCACGGTGCCGGTCGTCGTGGCGAACGGGACCGGCAAGCCCCTCGCGCTCAAGCTCGTCGCCACGTCCGACTCGCTGGCGCTCGAACAGCGCGAGACGATGCTCGCGGCCAAAGCGGGCGAGAACTACGCGACCATCCCGGTCGACCTGCGCGGCGCGATCTCGGCCGAGATGACAGTGGCGCTGCTGGCCGGCGACCTCGTCGTGGCACAAGACCGCGTCACGGTGCGGGCGACGCTCCTCGACCGGCTGGTGATCATCGCAGCGGTCGTCCTGGTCCTCCTCGGCCTGCTCGTGGTCGTCTATCGCAAGCGCGCATCGACGGCCGACGGCGGTGTGTCCGACCCTGACGATGCTGGTAGAATCGGCGCCGGGACGCCGACCGCCCGCGGGCGGCGGCGCACGGCGCGCGGAGGGTAGTCACCATGTTGAAGAAGCTGCTCGGGTGGGGCATCGTGATCGCGATCGTCGCGACCGTCATCAATGACGGTGGCCGCTTCTTCAGCGGGTGGCGCGTCGCCGAGGACGCCGCGATACAGGCGGCGACCGATGGCGCCACCGCGGGCCGTGGCGAGGGCGGCCGGAGGAAGGCGTGGGTCGCCATCTACAACAGCGCGGCACGGCTGGGCGCCGTGGCCGAGAACGTCGACATGGGCGACAGCGGCGTCACGGCGTACGTCCGCTACGACGTGACCGGCACCTGGGTGGTGGCGCCGGTCATCCAGATGAGCAACGGCGTGTGGGACGTGAAGACCTGGTGGACCACCCCGATCGCCGTCCGCGCCAAAGGGCGGTCCATGTACTAGACTCGCGTCCGCGGCGCCGCACTCCGGCACTGCGCACGCTGTGAGCGAGCACGAGAGGAACCGAAGACACCACGTGAGGACCATCGTCCTCGACACGAATGTGCTGCTCTCCGACCCCGGCGCGCTGCTGGCGTATCCCGACGCGCTCGTCGTCATCCCCGAGACCGTGCTGGTCGAGCTCGACAAGCTCAAGACCGCGCGCATCGACCCCGACCTGCGGTTCCGCGGGCGCGAGGTCAGCCGGATCCTGTTCGAGCTCTCGGAGCAGGGCAGTCTCACCGAGGGCGTCGACCTGCCGGAAGGCGGATCTCTGAGCGTGGTGGCGCTCAACGAGTCGCAGATCCCCGAGAGCCTGTCCGCACGCAACGCCGACGACCGCATCCTGGCCGTGGCGCTGCAGGTCTGCGCGGGCGGCTGCGATGAGCTGGTCCTCGTCACGAACGACCTCAACATGCTGCTCAAGGCGCAGACGCTCGGCCTGAAGGTCGAACGCCACGAGGACGGCGCCGAGCGCAGCTTCGCGAAGCGGTTCATCATCCGGCCGTTCCAGCGCTACAAGACGCCGCTGGCCATCCTCGCGATCGCGGTCGCCGTGTTCGCCGGCGTCGTCGTCCTGCTGCTGTGGAACCCCGGCTCGCAGGGCTCGTCCGCAGGGCTCCCCCAGCAGTTCCGCGAGGTGCTGAGCGACGACCAGGTCCGCATGTACGAGGCGCTCGTCAAGCTCGAGCGCGACCCCGACGACGCCGCCGCCCAGCTGACCCTGGCCGACCTGTACTTCGAGCTTCGCGAGGACACCGGGAACCTGGCCCACGGCCTCCAGTCGCTCCGGTACTACGAGTCGTACCTCGACCAGCGCCCGGACGACGTCAACGCGCGCGCCGACTACGCGACGATGCTCTACTACGCGGGCAGGACCGACGACGCCATCGGGCAGATCGACTTGGTCCTGCAGGCCGAGCCGGGCCACGTGAGGGCGAACTTCAACCTCGGCATCTTCTACTGGAAGGGCCGTGGCGACCTGAAGGCCGCGCGCACGCAGCTCGAGAGGGTGGTCGAGCTCACGACGGGCGGCGACCGGACCGCGCAGGCGATCAACACCCAGGCACGGTCGTTCCTGTCGCAGATCGCGTCACAGACCGCCGGCTCGGTGACGACGCCGTGACCGGCCCGGAGGAGGACGTTCGCGTGGAGCAGGTGGACATCGCGGTGATCGGCGGCGGTCCGGCGGGGCTGACAGCGGCGCTGTACGCCTCACGCGCGCGGGCGAAGACCGTCGTGTTCGAGAAGGGGCTTCCCGGCGGCCAGATCGTGACCACCGATCACGTCGAGAACTACCCCGGCTTCCCCGGCGGGCTCGCGGGCGCGGAGCTCGGCGCGCTCATGACCAAGCAGGCCGAGGAGTTCGGCGCCGTGATCCGCACCTTCACCGAGGTCGAGTCGATCGTCCCGGCCGACCTCGACTTCACGCTGAGGACCACCGACGGCGACGAGTTCCTCGCGCGCGCGGTCATCGTGGCGACCGGCGCCGTGCCCCGCAAGCTCGGCGTGCCCGGCGAGGCGGAGTACACCGGCCGCGGCGTGTCGTGGTGCGCGACCTGCGACGGCGCGTTCTTCCGCGACAAGGTCGTCGCGGTCATCGGCGGCGGCGACGCGGCCGTCGAGGAGGCGCTGTTCCTCACCAAGTTCGCCTCGAAGGTCCACATCGTGCATCGCCGCGACGAACTGCGGGCGACCAAGTGCATCCAGGAGCGCGCGTTCGCGAACGACAAGATCGAGCCGCAGTGGAGCAGGGTCGTGCGCGAAGTGCGCGGCGACGGCTCGCGCGTGAGCTCGGTGCTGCTCGAGTCGACGAAGGGCGAGCCCGACCTCGATCTTCCCGTCGACGGCGTCTTCATCTTCGTGGGCGTGCATCCCGTCAGCGAACTGGTGCGCACTTCGGTCGCGTGCGACGATGCCGGATACGTGAGGACCGACCATGACGGGCGGACCGACTGGCCGGGTATCTTCGCTGCGGGAGACGTCACCGACTCGGAGCTCAAGCAGGTGATCACCGCCGCGGCGAAGGGCGCCTCGGCCGCGTTCGAAGCGCTACGATACGTCGACCAGAAGACCTGCGGCATCTGACGCGACAGGCACGAAGCGGAAGGACGTGGATGCAGATGGCAGAGGGGATCATCGCGATCACCGACGCGAACTTCGCGGACGAGGTCGAGGGCGCGGGCAAGCCGGTGCTGCTCGACTTCTGGGCGCCGTGGTGCGGCCCGTGCCGCGCGATGGAGCCGGTGCTCGAGGAGATCGCGGCCGAGTACGCCGGCAGGATCGTCGTCGGCAAGCTCAACGTCGACGAGAACCCGAACACGGCGATGAGGTTCGACATCCTGTCGATCCCGACCCTGCTCGTCTTCACGGACGGCTCGGTCGCCAAGAAGCTCGTCGGCCAGATGCCGAAGCGGCGGCTGGTCGAGGAACTCGCCCCCTGGGCCGGCTAGGAGGCGCGCCATGTGCGAGAAGGGCGTCAACGCATCGCAGCTCGCGCTCTCCGTGGGCCAGGCCGCCGACGTCGTGGGCGTCGCGCAGAGCTCGCTCGAGCAACTGCACCACCTGGCCGACCACGCCGGGCGCGCCGAGGTCAGCGCGCTCATCGCGCAGGCATCGGTGCTCCTGGGCGAGGCCGCGGCCAAGCTCGAGGAGGCCGCCGAGGCGCTCGATGAGACCGGGGGCGACGACGGGGTGACCGTCGAGCTGGTGTAGCGGACCCGCACGAGGACACCGCAGCGGCCCGGGCGAACACGTCCGAGCCGTTCCGCGCCCGGGGCTTGCGCGCCCGCGGCGGCGTGCTACGCTTCCCACATTCGTGCTACCCCCTGGCGGAGGTGCGCTCGTGGGCAGACTGACGCGGTTCGGCGTGGCCATGGACGAGGACCTGCTCGCCCGCTTCGACGCGCTCGTGGAGCGTCGCGGCGTCGCTGCGAACCGTTCCGAGGTGGTCCGCGACCTCGTGCGTGACGCACTCGTGGAAGCGCAGTGGGAGGACTCGGCCGAGGAGTGCGTCGGCACCGTGACGATGGTGTTCGACCACCACGCGTCCGACCTCGCCGAGAAACTCGACTCGCTCCAGCACGCGCACCACGAGCGCATCGTCTCGTCGATGCACGTGCACCTCGACGCGCACAACTGCCTCGAGGTGCTCGTCGTGCGCGGGACGAGCGCCGACGTGCGCGCGATCGCCGACGGCCTGCTCGGGACCAAGGGCGTCAAGCACGGCAAGCTCGTGACCACCACGACCGGCCGGCACCTGTAGGCGCGCGCCGATGCACATCCCCGATGGCATGCTCGACACGAAGACGTGGGTGACCGCGGCAGCGGGCTCCGCGGGGCTCGTGGGATACGCGGTGCGCACCGTTCGAAGGACGATGCCCCGGCAGCGGATCGTTCTGATGTCGCTGGTCGCGGCGCTGGTCTTCGCGCTACAGATGCTCAACTTCCCGGTGGCGGGCGGGACGAGCGGGCACTTCGCCGGCGGCGCGGCGGCGGCGATCCTGCTCGGGCCGTGGCCCGCGGTGCTCGTCATGACCACCGTGCTGCTCGTGCAGGCGTTCGTCTTCGCCGACGGCGGCATCTCCGCGCTCGGGGCGAACGTGCTCACGCTGGGGATCGTCGCCCCGCTCGCGGGATGGGCCGTGTATCGGCTCGCCGCGGGAGCGGCGCCCGGGCGCGCGCGAGGGTTCGCGGCCTCGTTCGGGGCGGCGTGGTGCGGAAGCGTGGCCGCGGCGCTGGCGGCGGCACTGCTGCTGTGGACCTCCGGCCGCCTTCCCCTGCTGCTCGGCCTCGGCGCGATGGGCTTCTGGCACGCGCTCACCGGGATCGGCGAGGGCCTCATCACGGCCGGACTCGTCGCCTACGTCGCTGCCGTGCGGCCCGACCTCATCGGCGCGCAGCAGGACCGCCCCGCCGGCGAGGTCCGCGGCGTGGCCGTCGGGCTGGGCGCGGCCGCGTTGGTGGCGGCCGGGCTGTCGTTCCTCGCCTCGAGTGCGCCCGACGCCCTCGAGCAC
>VAUM01000123.1 GCA_005774595.1 Actinomycetota bacterium | reverse complement strand
CGACCAGCGACCGCGCGCCCGCGGACATCCCCGCGCAACTCCAGATGACCGCGCGAAAAGCCGGCGGCGGCGAATCGCTCGTCGGCGACGGTACCCGCGAAGGATGCACCGGATGCGGATCTGAACAGCGGTTGTGCCGCGTAGGGCTCGGGCGCCTCGCGTGCGATGAGTCCTGCCGAGCCGATTTGACGGAACGTCGATCGCGCGCCGTGATCGACGGCGAGGTCGGCCGCAACGGCCAGCAGTCGTCGTTGTTCGTAGGTGGCGCGTTTCGCGAGCCGTCTCGACCGCGCCATGTCGAGGTCCGCCGCGTTGACCGTGACCCAGTCGAGCGCCTCGTCGAACAGGCGCGCATCCCAGCGACCGATCTCCAGCGTGGCGAGCAGCAGCGCCTCCGGGTCCGCGATCACCCGGTCGCAGCTGCGCACGCCTGCGACGCCGAGCGAGGTCCATTGGCACCACGCGAGGTCGAGTAGTGCGTCGAGCAAACGCGCGTGCAGGTCGCTAGCGGTCGTCATCGGTGCTCTCCTCTATCGGGCAGCCGATGTGGTCCAAGAGCCCGCGGAGCGCGGTGCCGAACTCAGGCGAGCCGTCTTGCGTTCGCGCCCATCGAACGCCTGCCCGCAGCTCGTCATCCGTCGGCGCCAGGGTCGCGAGGTCCTTGGTGTGCCTCCCGATGCCCGAGTCGGCAGCCGCGAACACCTTGAGGGCGATGAGGTCCGTCCGCGAGGCGAAGTGCACGACGAGTGTCGTCCCGTAGCAGCGTGCGGTGAGCCGCTCGGAGAATCCATCGGGCAGCCCGTGGTCGAGGAGGGCGGCGGGACCGTTGTTGAGCCACCGAGGGTCGAGTCCCAGCGCCTCGGCGACCTCCGCTGTGGCATCAGCGAGCGCGGCCGGCAGGGTCGAGCACTTCTCGAGCCGCGTCGGGCCGGAGGGCTCGGAGGGCGATGCGGTTGCCAGGACGTCCACGTCGCGCGTAGGCCGGCGCACGAGACCAAGTACGTTCAGCGCGGCGCCGCCGACCACGACGATCTCGATCGTGCTGACTCCGCGATCCCGGAGAACGTCGGCGACGAGCGACAGTGCCCGTTCGATGCTCGATGCGTCGCTGAGGTCCACGAATCCTCCGATGCCCGCGTGATACGGTCATTATGACCATATCAGGCAGACATGACAACGCTGAGCACGGACATCCATCGCGTTGCGCCGTCCCGCATGTTGACTGTCAGATGTCTGCCGGCTCGACCGTCACGTCGACGTCGGCTTCGCGGGCGGCGTCCTCGAGCGCGGGACGCCACGCGTCCTCGGCGGTCCCCTCCCGCACCGACACCAGCAGGTCCATGCTGAAGATCGGCGTACCGGTGGTGGGCGCCGGCACCGCGTCGGTCTCCAGCTCGTCGATGTTCACGCCGCTCGCGGCCAGGCCCGCCGCGATGCCGTGGACGATGCCCTCGTGGTCGGCGCCGCGCACGCCGATGCGGTAGCGCGTGCCGGCGGCCGGCGCCGCGGCTGCGCTGCGGGTCGGCGTGACCGTGACCTTGAATCCCGCCGCGGCAAGGCTGCCGAAGGCCCCCTCGAGGTCGTCGACGCGCTCGACCGGTAGCGTCACCAGCATCAGGATCGCGAACGCTCCGCCGAGGCGCGCCATCCGGCTCGTGCCGACGTTGCCGTCGAGCGCGAGCACCTCGCGGGTGAACTCCTCGACGATGCCGACCCGGTCGGGTCCGGTGAGGGTGAGCACGATCTCGGTGAGCACGGTGTGCGCTCCTTCCGGTCGCGCCGGGGGCGTCGACGGCCCCGGCGGTCACTCCAGGATGGCGTTGAGGTAGCTCGCGGCCTTCTGTCCGCTGTCGGGCGCGATCGCCACGGCGACGCCGGACCGGCCAGCCTCGGAGAGGTACTTCATCGCGCCGGCGGCGATGGCGGCGGCCGACGGCCCCACCATCAGCGCCTCCTCGCGGTAGAGGCGCCGCGCGCACTCGTCGGTCATCGCGTCGTCGACCCAGACGATCTCGTCGATGAACGAGGCGTCCATGTTGCCCGGCACCGCGGTCTCCTCCTGGTTCTTCAGGCCCGAGATGTGGTGGCCGGGCACAGGCTCGATGGCGACGCACACGATCGACGGATCCTGCTCCTTGAGGTAGCGAGAGGTGCCGACCATCGTGCCGCAGGTCCCGAGTCCGGCGAAGAAGTAGCGGATGCACCCTTCGGTCTGCGCCCAGATCTCCGGGCCGGTCGACTCGTAGTGCGCGCGCGCGTTGTCGGGGTTGTCGTACTGGTTCGGCATGACGTACTTCTCGGGGTCGGACGCGACGATCGACTCGGCGAGCTTGAAGGCGACGTCCATCGGGTGCAGGCCGGAAGCGTCGGCCGGGTCGGTCAGGCGCACGTCGGCGCCGAACGCGCGCAGCAGCGCGGACTTCTCCGGCGAGAGCACGTGCGGCGCGGTCGCGATCATCGGCACGCCGATCTGCGAGCAGATGGCCGCGAGCGCGATGCCGGTGTTGCCGCTCGTGGCCTCGACGACCGTGCGCCCCTCGAGCTCGCCGCGCTCCGCGAGGCCCTTGAGCAGCCACTTCGCGGTGCGGTCCTTGATCGAGCCGAACGGGTTGACCCACTCGCACTTGATGTAGAGCGTCGCGTCCGGGTTCGCGAGCATCCGGTTGATGCGCACGATGGGCGTGGGGTGCTCGACGTCGCCGCAGCAGTCGAGCTGGTCGTCGTAGCGCGCGAGAGCCGACGAGTCGCCGAGGCCGGCGTGCTCGGGGGCGTTGCAGTGGAGGTCTTCGGACATGCGGCGGTCCCGTCGTCGCGAGGGCGAGCGTGCGTGCGGGGGACAGCATACCGCGATGGGGCGCGCGGGGGCGCGCCGCCTACGGCGTCACCGTCGACGACACGATCATCCCGGCCGCCGCGTCGTACACCACCGTGCGCGAGGCGCTCCGCAGGGACAGCGCCACGCTCTCACTGAGCGAGTCGCGGCTGCGCAGCACCGTCCAGGTCGCCGGATCCTCGGCGCCCATCCGCCAGATCGCGTAGCCGCGCGGACGGCGCTTCGACGCCACAGCGACCTGGTCGAAGATCGCGGCTGAGTCGAGGAACCACGCCTCGCGCACGTCGGAGCCGACCTTGTAGCGGTACGTCGGGTTGAGCTGCACCGGGTCGAGCCGGATCGCAAGCTTCTGCGCGCGCGCCTCGGCGGTCGCCTGCGCCCACGTGAGCGAGTGGTTCTCGCCCCGGGTGCCGTAGTTGCGGCCGTACACGCCGAGCCCCACGACGACCTTGTCGGCCGGGACCTGCGTGAGCATCTGCGCGTACATCTTCTCGAACCACGCCTGCGAGGCGATCGGACCCGGGCCGCTCGTGCGCCAGTGCTCGCCGTAGATCATCGGGATGAGGTAGTCGTTGTGCTCGGCGAGCGCCGCGTGGTCGAATGCCGCCGAACTGACGAGCACGTCCTGCGAGACGGCGAGCCCCTTCGCGCGCGCGAGCGGGTAGAGTTCCGCCATGAACGCGACGAGGTCGGCGCGGCTGGCCGCCTCGAAGTCCTCGAAGTCGATGTTGACGCCCTCGAACCCGGCCGCCGACAGCGTGTCGACGATCTCGCGCGCCATCCGCTTCCGCTCGGCCGGCTTCCTCAGCAGCGCCGCCATCTCCGGCGCATTCCACTTGCCCGTGCCCTTGTCGTAGTTGTTCACGATGGGCATGACCGGCAGGTCGGGCCTCCGCTCGCGGATCAGTGCGAGCGCCTTGGCCTGCGCCGCGGGGTCCCCGGCGTCGAGGTGGCCGTCGTTGCCGAGGTGGTACCACATCGGCATGAGCACGGTGATGTCGTCGATGTGCTGCTGCAGCGAGCGGTAGCTCTCGTCGTCCCAGTCCACGTAGAAGCCGATGAGCTCGCTCGTGGGTACGGGGGCGGTGGGTGTGCCGTTCGCGCTCACGAAGGCCGTCGCCGGAGCCGAAGCGGTCGCGACCGCGCCGGCGCTCGTGGCCGACGAGACCTCGCGTGTGGCGAAGGCCGGCGGCTGCGGCCGGGGCACGGGCGGCTTGAAGACGAGCAGGCCGAATGCGGCGCCAAGGCCCAGGGCCGCGGCCGCCCAGATGACCAGCAGCGTCACCCGTAGCCAGCGCGGGACGCGCGCCATCGCGGCCTGGAACGGTGTGCGGCGCGCAGGTGTCGTCGGGGCGTCCACGCCGCGATGGTAGCAGGGGGCCCGCCGCGTCGCTGTCCGTGCGCGGGTGTATGATTCCGCTCACCTACGCGACCTGCGCATCTCGGGCCTCCACCACCCGCCTCGTGCACGCCGCATCGACAGGGGAGGAGAACCGCACATGCCGTTCATCTCGAAGGAAGAGCTCAACAACCAGAAGCTGCTCGAGGTCTACAAGAGCGCGTACATGGAAGCGGAGATGGATGACGACGGCGAGATCAAGTGCGTCGTCGACGGCTTCCGGCTCTACGCGAACGTGATGCCGGACCGGCCGTTCTTCGTCCTGCGCACCATGTTCACCATCAAGCCCGAGGCGCAGCGCGCCCAGATCCTCGAGCTGTGCAACCGCCTGAACGACCACATGATCATGATCCGCTGCTGCCTGCCCGACGCCGCGCCGCACCCCACGCTCTACATCGACCACTTCACGATGACCGAGGGCGGCATCTCCGGCGAGGAGATCGTCGGCGTGACCCGGCGCTTCATGAAGGTCATCACCGACGGCATCAGCGAGTACGACACCGACGACATCATGGCGTAGCGCCTCTCCACGGGCGCGTCGGCACGCGGGAGCGAGCGACATGGCGGAGATAGCGGAGAACGTACGCAGGCTGGCCGACCGCGCGCAGGGCGCCGCCGGAGCCGCGGGCCTGCCCGCGCCGGGCGTCAACCAGTGGCTCGTGGTCGTGCTCTCGGAGTTCGCACCGCTGGTCGACAAGCTCGCGCCGGGGACCGACGCCGCCGCGCTTCGCGAGAACGCGGCCGCGGCCGCGGCGAAGGGCGAGTTCGGTTCGCAGGTCGCGGCGGACGCGCTGTTCGCTGACGCGTCAACGTTCGCTTCGGGCCGCGGCTCGGAGTCGGTGCAGGCCAAGGACCTCGTCGCGGCCGTAGATGCCGCGGACGCGGCCCGAGCGCACATCGGCGGTCAGGTCGCGCCCGAACTGGTTGATGG
>VAUM01000122.1 GCA_005774595.1 Actinomycetota bacterium | reverse complement strand
GTACGCGTACCGCGCCGCGACGGCGGCCGAGTTCCTCACGGCGCAGAGCCGGCTCATCGGACTCGGGAACCTCGACATCCTGACCGACCCGGTGCTCAGGCGCTGGATGCTCACCGAGGCGTTCTGGCTCACCGGGCCCGTGGCCGGCGCGCTGGCGGCCGGCGGCCTGATCGCGTCCGCCGTCAGGCGCACGGCGGCAGACGCGCTCGTCGCGGGCATGATGCTGGCCGGCGCGCTCTTCTTCCTCGTCGAGAACACCCACTCGTACTACCTCGTGGCCGCCACGCCCTGGGTCGCCATCGCCGCAGCACGGCTTCTGTGCCCGCCGGGCACCCGGCGCGCGCGGGCATGGGTGGCGGTGACCGTCGCCGCCGCGCTGCTCGGCGCGCTGACGGCCGCGACCTTCATCGGGGCGAAGAAGACCGGGGCGTTCTCGATGGCATCGCTGCCGCGCTACCTGAAGACCGTCGGGGCCGACCAGCCGGACACGACGCTCATGCACCTCGAGCGCCTGAGTTTCGCCGAGGAGATCCGCTACTACGCCCCCGGCCTGCGGACGATCACCGACAGCCAGGCGCCTCCGGCCGAGGGCCACGTCGTGCTGCTGTCGTCGCCTGCGGTCCACCAGGGCAACGTCCCCACCTGGAGCCTCGGGCGCACCGTGACGCGGCCGGTGCTGTTCGGCTTCGCCATCGTCATGGACCCGGGCAACATGAACCACTTCGCCCCGCTGTCCGTGAAGGTCGCGCAGGTCGGCGGACTCCTGCGCTTCGGGACCGTGGTCGATCGGATCGAGACGCCGTACAGCCTCTACCTCGTGCGGTGAAGGGCGGCTCCTGGGCGCGGAAGCGGTGTAGACTCGGCGGGAGCACGCGAACCTCCGAGAGGCGCCCGCCCACATGACACCCCGCTCCGCCGCGACCACCATCGACGAGTACGTCGCCGAGTTCCCGCCCGAGACGCGCGCGGTGCTCGAGCGCATGCGCGCGCTCATCCACGCGGCCGCGCCCGACGCCGTCGAGACGATCAGCTACGCGATCCCCACCTTCGACCTGGACGGCACGCACCTGGTGCACTTCGCCGGCTACGCGAGGCACGTCGGCTTGTATCCGACCGGCAGCGGCGCCGAGGCGTTCCGCGACGAGTTCTCGGCGTACAAGACCGGCAAGGGGTCGGTGCAGTCCCCGCTCGGCGAGCCGCTTCCCGAGGACCCCATCACGCGCGTGGTGGGGTTCCGCATCGGGCAGGTGTGCGGATGAGCATCCACACCGGCCGGGGCGACGGCGGCGAGACCTCGCTGGCAGGCGGCGGCCGCGTCTCGAAGGCCGACCCGCGCGTCGAGGCGTACGGGGCGATCGACGAGGCGGCCGCCCACGTCGGGCTGGCGCGCGCGCTGACGGACGACCCGCGTCTCGGCGAGATGCTCGCGTTCGCCCAGCACCGGCTGCTCAACTGCGCGGCCGTCACGGCTACCCCGCCCGACGCACGCGACGCCGCCGCGCCCGGGGTGTGCGACGACGACGTGGCAGCCCTCGCGTCCGCCTGCGACCGCTTCATGGACGCCGCCGGCCCGCTGTCCGGCTTCGTGGCCGGCGGCGGCACCCCGCTCGCCGCGCAGCTCGATGTCGCCCGCGCGGTGGTGCGCCGCGCGGAACGCCGCGTGGTGGCGCTCGACGAGCCCGCCGACGCGTGCGTCGCGCGATTCCTCAACCGCCTCTCGGACGCACTGTTCGCTGCGTCCCGGTGCGCACTCGCACAGGACGGCGCCGCCGAGGAGGCGTGGGATCCGTACGCGCCCCGGCCGGAGGGGTAGCGCGCCTACCTACCCGCCCACGCGCCCCGCTCCGGCGACCAGGTCCTTGACCACGCGCGGGTCCGTGAGCGTCGAGATGTCGCCGAACGCCTCGGCGTCCGTCTCGCCCGCCGCGATCTTGCGCAGGATGCGGCGCATGATCTTGCCTGAGCGCGTCTTGGGCAGGTCGGCGGCGAACTGGATGCGGTCCGGCTTGGCGATCGGCCCGATGACGGTGCGCACGTGGCCCGACAGGATGCTCTCGAGTTCATCGGAGGCGGTGAAACCGTCGCGCAGGACGACGTACGCGTGCAGGCCCTCGCCCTTGACCGGATGCGGGAATCCCACGACCGCGGCCTCAGAGACGGCCTCGTGACTCACGAGCGCGCTCTCGACCTCCGCGGTGCCGATGCGGTGCCCTGACACGTTGATCACGTCGTCGACCCGGCCGAGCAGCCAGAAGTAGCCGTCGGCGTCGCGGCGCGCGCCGTCGCCGGTGAAGTACCGCCCCGGGAACCGCTCGAAGTACACCTCACGCATGCGCGTGTGCTCCGGATCGCCCCAGGTGCCGCGCATCATGCCCGGCCAGGGCCTCTCGATGACGAGGTATCCCCCCTCGTCGACGCCCGCCTCGCTGCCGTCCTCGAGCAGCACCTTCGGCTCGACCCCGAAGAACGGCACGGTCGCCGAGCCGGGCTTGAGCGGCGTGGCGCCCGGGAACGGCGTGATGAGGAAGCCGCCGGTCTCGGTCTGCCAGTAGGTGTCGGCGATCGGGCAGCGCCCGCCGCCGATCTGTGCGTGATACCACTCCCAGACCTCGGGATTGATCGGCTCGCCCACGGTGCCGAGCAGGCGCAGCGATGACAGGTCGTAGCGCTGGGGCCAGCCCTCGCCGTGGCGCATGAGGGCGCGGAGCGCGGTCGGCGCGGTGTAGAAGACCGAGACGCGGAACTTCTCGACCACGTGCCAGAAGCGGCCGGGGTCCGGGTAGGTCGGCACGCCCTCGAACATGATCGTGGTGGCGCCGGCCGCCAGCGGGCCGTAGACGATGTAGGAGTGCCCCGTCACCCAGCCGATGTCGGCGGTGCACCAGAAGACGTCCTCGTCGCGATGGTCGAAGACGGTCTCGAAGGAGCGCTGGGCGTAGAGCAGGTAGCCCGCGGTCGTGTGCAGGACGCCCTTCGGCTTGCCGGTGGAGCCCGAGGTGTACAGGACGAACAGCGGGTCCTCGGCGTCCATGACTTCCGGTTCGGCGGGCTTGCGGACCTCCGGCGCAGTGACCTCCTGCTGCCACCAGGTGTCGCGCCCCGGCTCCATGTCCACGTCGCCGGCGCCGCGCTGGACCACGATGCACGCCTCGATGGTGGGGCATTCGAAGTGCGCCTCGTCGGCGGCGGTCTTGAGCGGCACCTTGCGGCCGCCGCGGATGCCCTCGTCCGCGGTGACGAGCAGCTTGGCGCCCGAGTCCTGGATGCGGTCCTTCAGCGCCGTGGCCGAGAAGCCGCCGAACACCACCGAGTGGATCGCGCCGATGCGCGCGCACGCGAGCATGACGATCGGCAGCTCCGGGATCATCGGCAGGTAGATGGCGACTCGGTCTCCTCGGCCGATGCCCTTCTTGCGCAGCACGTTGGCGACCTTGCAGACCTCGTGATGCAGGTGCTGGTAGGTGAACGTGCGCGTCGAGCCGTCGTCGCCCTCCCAGATGAGCGCGGCCTTGTTGCGTCGCCAGGTGGTGAGGTGCCGGTCGAGGCAGTTCACCGACGCGTTGAGCGTGCCGCCTGCGAACCAGGTGAAGTCGAGCGCCTCGAACCCGCCGCGGCGCACCGGCGCTTCCGGCGGCGTCATCCACTCGAGCGTGGCGAGCGCGCTGTCGAGCCAGTAGGCGTCGGGGTCGGACACCGAGCGCGCGTACTCGGCGAGGTACGCGTCCATGCCCGAGACGCGCGCGGCGGTGACGAAACCCGCCGGCGGCTCGACCACCCGCTGCTCGGCGCTGAGCCTCTCGATCCCGTGCTCGCCGGTCTCCTGGGACATGGTGCCTCCGTCCGAGTCGTGAAAACGCCGTCCTAGCGTATCTTCCCTCGCCTATACTGGTTCCCCCGGGAAGCCGGTCTTGGCGAAAGAGAACGGGAGCACGTGGGCAACCCTTCGATGAAGTACGAGATGCTCCTGTCGAGGATACGCAACCTCGGCAGCGTGCTCGTCGCATACTCCGGCGGCGTCGACTCGACGCTGCTCGCGTTCGCCGCGCACGCAGTGCTCGGCGAGCGGGTGCTGGCCGCGCTCGCCGTCTCCGACGTCTACCCGGCCGCCGAGCTCGACAGCGCGCGCTCGACGGCGGCCGCGCTCGGGCTGCGCCTGGTCGAGGTGGAGACCTGCGAGCTCGTGGACCCGCACTTCCGCGCCAACGGCCCGGACCGCTGCTACCACTGCAAGACCGAGCTGTTCTCGCTGCTGCGCAGCCACGCCGACGCCCGCGGCCTGCGCTGGGTGCTCGACGGCAGCAACGTCGACGACCTCGCCGACCACAGGCCCGGCCGCCGCGCCGCCGCCGAGTACGGCGTCATCAGCCCGCTGCAGGACGCCGGCATGCACAAGGCCGACGTGCGCGACACCGCCCGCATGCTCGACCTTCCGAACTGGGACAAGCCCTCGATGGCGTGCCTCGCCTCGCGCTTCCCGTACGGCACGCCGATCACCGAGCCCGACCTGCACCGCGTCGCGATGGCCGAGGAGGGCCTGCGCGCAATCGGGCTGCACCAGTTCCGCGTGCGGACCCACGGCGACGTCGCCCGGCTCGAGGTCGACCCGTCCGAGCAGGAGCGCGCGTTCGAGATGCGCGCCGAGGTCGCCGGGATCCTCCGCGAGGCGGGCTTCCCGTACGCGGCCCAGGACCTCGACGGCTACCGCTCCGGGTCGCTCAACGAGACGCTGTCCGAGGAGGACGCCGCGGCGGCCGAGGAGCCCGAGCCGCCGGCTCAGCCGGCGAAGGCCGCCAGCTCGCGCAGGTCGAAGTCGGGCGCGAAGGGGTCGAGCACGGTCACGTCCCCGTAGCGGCGCCGGTGCTCGAAGTCCTCGGAGAGGACGAGTCCGATGCCGTGCTCGCGCGCCGCGACGAGGAGCTGCGCGTCCCACACGCTCAGGCCCCACGTCACCGACGCACCGATCGCGTATGCGGACACCTCCGGCGTCACCTGCAACGAGTCCCACGACACGAGCAGCCAGATCGCCAGGTCGGCCGCACGCGCGGGTGCCACGCGCAGGTGCGCGCTGCGCGTGAGCGCGTTGAAGAACTCGCACGCCACCTGTCCGGTGATGCGTCCGGCGCCCGAACGGAACAGCCAGTCGGTCACCTCGATCGCCGTGCGCTGCTTCCCGGGATCCGAGCGGTCGTGCGT
>VAUM01000121.1 GCA_005774595.1 Actinomycetota bacterium | reverse complement strand
GCCGGGGTGAGCAGCGCCCACACGAGCCGGTGCGGCCGCGGGTGCGGCTCGGCCACGCGCAGACGCGCCCACGCCCACCCGGCGACCGCGGCGGTGAACGCGACGTACGAGAGCCGCACGCCGGTGCCGGGCCACACGACCCCCAGGTCGGTGAGCGGCATGAGCACCACGAGCGCATACACGCCGTGCTCGGGTTCTCGGAAGACGCGCCACGCGAGCACGCACGCGAGCGCGACGCCCGCGGCGCCCGCGGCCGGCGCGGGCGCGAGTTGCGCGAGCACTGCGACGGGAATGCCGAGCAGCGCGATGCCGGTGGTCAGCGCCCAGCCGCCGCCGCGCGCAGCGACCGCCTCCGACCGCGTGCCGGCCCCCTCGGCCACGGCGTCCGCTCCCCTACAGGTCCTCGACGCGGATGACGGAGCCGACCTCGGCGACCGCCTCGAGCGCCCCGATCTCGGCGAGAGAGTCGCGCACGTCCGCCTCGGCGGCCTCGTGTGTGACGTAGACGAGCTCCGCGTCGGCCGCGCCCTTCGGCGACTTCTGGATGACCGAGGCCAGCGACACGCCGTGGTCCGCGAAGACCTTCGAGGTGGCGGCGAGCACGCCGGGCCGGTCGGCGACGATCAGGCGGATGTAGTACGCGGCATGCAGCGCGGCGATGTCGCGGACCGGCAGCGACTCGGTGCAGGTGCAACCGACCATCGCGGTCACCTCGTGCGTGATGTGCCGGGCGACCTCGATGACGTCGCCCACGACCGCCGAGGCGGCCGGCAACGAGCCGGCGCCCTCGCCGAAGAACATCGTCTCGCCCACCGCATCGCCCACCACGTAGATCGCGTTGTAGACGCCGCCCACCGTAGCGAGCGGATGCGAGTCGCGGATGAGCGTGGGGTGCACGCGGATGTCGACGCCCTCGGGGGTGCGCCTCGCGATGGCGAGCAGCTTGACCGCGTACCCCATCTCCCGCGCGTACTCGATGTCGCCCGGCGTGAGCCCCCGGATGCCCTCGGCAGGTACCTGCTCGAGCAGCACGCGCGAGTTGAACGCGATGGACGCGAGGATGGCGATCTTCGCGGCGGCGTCGTAGCCGTCGACGTCGGCGGTGGGGTCCGCCTCGGCGAACCCGCGCGCCTGCGCCTCCGCCAGGGCCGTGTCGTAGTCGAGGCCGTCCTCGGCCATGCGCGTGAGCATGTAGTTGGTCGTGCCGTTCACGATGCCCATCACCTTGGTGATCTCGTTGCCGGTCAGCGAGTGTTTCAGCGGGCCGATGATGGGGATGCCGCCGCCGACGCTGGCCTCGAACAGCAGGTCGACACCGGCCGCGGCGGCCGCGTCGAAGACCTCCTGGCCGTGCGTGGCGAGCAGGGCCTTGTTCGCGGTGACGACCGACTTGTCGGCCGCGAGCGCCGCGAGCACGACCTCGCGCGCGATGCCGGTGCCGCCGATGAGCTCGATGACCACGTCGACGTCGTCAGCCTCGGCGACCGCGTGCCAGTCGGTGGTGCACTTCGCACGGTCGAGCCCGAGCGACTCGAACCGGGCTTCGTCGCGGTCGCAGAAGCGCACCAGGTCGACCTCGACACCGGCATGCGTGCCGAACTCGCGGCCGTGGCGCGCGAAGATCTCGATGACGCCGCTGCCGACGGTGCCGAGCCCGATGAGTCCCACTCGGACGATGCGCATGCCATGCCTCCGGATCGCCTCGCGCCGCGGCGGACGTGTCGCGGCGTGTACGAGTGTAGCGGAGGAAGGCGCCTGGGGGCGTCGCGGCGGCACGCAGCGGCCTCCGGGCACAAAGATGCGAGGCCCCGATCCGACCGAACGAACTTGCGTTGCCGCAGCGCCCATCCGATGTCTCAAGAGCCTCGCAAGACGTACTGTACACCTCCCGCGCACGGACGCAAGGGGTTCCCGTGACGAAATGGCGCACGGTCGGGAATCAGCGACGAACGGTCGCTCCTGTGGACTGTGTGGACACTCGCGGCGGAGCGGCGGCCGTGAAGCGCCACGCGTTCGGGATCTACTCCACGTCGCAGCGCATGAGGTCGTCGTACGTCTCGCGCCGCACGACCTCGCGCGCCTTCCCGTCGGCGACGAACACCACGGCCGGGCGCACCTGCTGGTTGTAGTTGCTCGCCATCGAGCGGCAGTACGCGCCTGTGGCGCACACCGCGATGACGTCGCCGGTCTCGACCGGCTGCAGCGGCGTGTCGCGCGCGATGAGGTCGCCGGTCTCGCAGTGCTTGCCCGCGATGGTGACGATCTCGGTCCGCGGCCCGTCGGCCTTGTTCGCGACGAGGCACTCGTAGCGCGCGCCGTACAGCGCCGGCCGGATGTTGTCGGTCATGCCGCCGTCGATCGCCACGTAGGTGCGGATGCCGGGCACCTCCTTGATGGTACCGACCGTGTACAGCGTGATGCCGGCGCTGGCCACGACCGCGCGGCCCGGCTCGATGAGGATGCGCGGCACGGGCAGGCCGTGACGCTCGCACTCGTCCTTGATGCCATCGACGACGACCTTGCCGAACTGCTCGATGGTGGACGGCTCGTCGGCCAGGCCGTACTTGATGCCGATGCCGCCGCCGACGTCGAGGTCGCGCACCGGGCAGCCGCTCTCGGCGGCCACCTCGGCCATGAACGCGACCATGACCTCGATGGCCTTCGCGTAGCTTTGCAGCGCGAAGATCTGCGACCCGATGTGCATGTGCAAGCCCGCGAAGTCGACGCCGGGCAGGTCGCAGGCACGGCGCACGCCCTCGAGCGCGAGTCCGTGGTTCAGGCCGAAACCGAACTTGCTGTCCTCCTGGCCGGTCTGGATGTAGCCGTGAGTGTCGGGCTTGATGCCCGGCGTGATGCGCAGCAGCACCGCCTGGGTGCGGCCGAGCCGGACCGCGGCCTCGCTGATGCGCTCGAGCTCGAGCAGGGAGTCGGCCACTATGCGGTCGACGCCCGCGGCGACGGCCTCCTCGATCTCGCCGGGGGTCTTGTTGTTGCCGTGCACCTGCGTGCGCGAGGCGGGAACGCCGGCCGAGAGCGCGATGGCGAGTTCGCCGCCCGAGGCGCACAGGACCATGCAGCCCTCCTCATGCACGAGGCGGCACATCGCCTTGCACATGAAGGCCTTGGCGGCGTAGACGGTCTCGACGTCGGCCCAGTGGTACGAGGTCCACTTCCGGAACTCGCGCAGCTGGTGGCGGATCTGCGCCTCGTCCATGACGTAGAGCGCGGTGCCGCGCTCGCACGCGAGGTCGACCATGTCGATGCCACCGACGATCAGGCGGCCGTCGACGATCTCGGCGGTCATCGGCAGCACGCTCGACAGGTCGGCGTGCGGGTCGGCCGGCTCGGACGGGACGGGCTCGGTGAGGTTGTCGGTACCCATGGGCGGTACTCCTCGGCAAGGGGCGGCGTGCGGACGCCCATTGTAGCGGACGCCTCGCGCGCGCCTGCGCCGGCGCGCCGCGGGCGGTGTAGCATCGATGGCGGCGACACCACCCGAAGGAGGCCCCGATGGCAAGGAACGGACGGTGCGTGGCGATCGCGCTCGCGGCTGTGGCGCTCGCGGCAGCGGGATGCCTGAGCAGGACCGAGGCCCCCGCCCCCACGATGTCGGCGGACGACCCCGCGGCGAAGCCAACCTGCTGCGCGAACCAGGTCGCCGCGATGAGCGAGGTCTTCCGCTGGACGGAAGGCGGCGGGCGGCCGGTCGCGGGCATCACGCCGGAGTGGATGTACAAGCAGGGCATCCTGTCCAGGCCGCTCGTGTGCCCGGCTGGCGGCACGTTCATCTACGTGCCGACCGAGTGGGGCTTCGAGTGCTCGATCCACGGGATGGCGCCGAACGAGTGACCATCGCACGACTGCGTGTCAGAGGGCGGCGCTAGGCTCCTCTTCGAGAAGAAGCGGATCGAAGAAGAGGAGCGTCACCATGAACCACCGCGTCCTGGCCGGGGCCGACCGCATCGGCGGCACGTGCATCGAGGTCACGGCCGACGACGGCACCGCCGTCCTGCTCGACCTCGGCATGCCGCTGTACGACGACACCGGCGCCGACTTCCCGCCCCGCACGCACGAGCGCCCCGTGCGCGAGCTCGTGGCCGAGGGCATCGCGCCTGACGTGCCCGGCCTTTGGGCGGACGACCCGTCGCCGCGCTACGCCGCGATCGTGCTCACGCACGCGCACCTCGACCACTACGGGCTCGCGCACCACGCCCACCCCGGCATCCCCGTGTACGCGTCGCGCGGGACCGCGGCGATGATCGACGTCCGCCGCGTGTTCTCCCCTCGCGGCGCGCGTCCGCGCGAGGTCCGGGAGTTGCCTTCGCGAGGGGCGCTGCGCATCGGGGGGCTCACGGTCACGCCGGTGCCGGTGAACCACTCCGCGCCCGACGCCCGCGCGCTACTGGTGGAGGCCGACGGCGAGTCGCTCCTGTACACCGGCGACTGGCGCGCGCACGGCCGTACCGCCGTCGGCCGGCGCTCGCTGCTCGCGGACGAGCGCCTGCGCGGTCTTGGGACGCTGATCTGCGAGGGGACGATGCTCGGCACCGATGCCGAGCTGCACGGTGCGGACGACGAGTCCTCGGTGGAGCGCCGGCTCGCTGCGCTGTGCGCGGAGACGGACAGTGCCGTGGTGGTCCTATCCTCCGGGCAGCACCCGGACCGGGTCATCTCGGCGTTTCGCGCCGCGAAGCGCGCCGGTCGGCAGCTCGTGCTCGACCCGTACCAGGCGTACGTCCAGGAACGGCTCCGCCCGCTGTCGAGGTTGCTCCCGCAGTACGACTGGCCGGGCGTGCGCGTGAAGTTCGTGCGAGCGCACGTGCGGGCGCTGAAGGACGCGGGCCTCATGCCGTGGGTGTACCGCGTGCGCGACGCCGCCAAGCTCGAGACCCGCGAGTTCGCCCTGCACCCCGAGCGGTTCCTCGTACTCGCGCGCAACAACACCCCGACCATGCTGCTGCTCGACAAGCTCGCCGACGCGGCCGACTTCGTCTACTCGCAGGCGCCGGGGGCGAGCACCGAGGTGTACATAACCGTTCCGCCGGCCGCCAGGGCGGTGAACGTAGGCGAGCACTACTTCGAGTTCGTCATGCTCATGGGGGGCTCCGACAGCAGCTTCGTGGACGTCACGACCGCAAGGCTCAACGGCACGATAAGCGGCCTGCCGGGCAGCCGCTATGTCACGCTAAGGAACGAGGGGGCCTACGTCAGCG
>VAUM01000120.1 GCA_005774595.1 Actinomycetota bacterium | reverse complement strand
GCCCAGTCGGGGTCTCGGAACGCGGTGCGGTCCTCGGCGGAGTTCACCGAGCCGAGGATCACCCGCACACCGGGGGCGGCGACGGCAGCGAGCACCGTGTCGCTCGCGACGTTGGAGATCGGCGCGGAGAACCGCGACCCCTTCAAAGCGTCCGAGATGCGCCGCGCGAGGTCCGCGGACGGGATGTAGAGCGCGGGCCATGACGCCGTAGGCGCGGCCGCGTACACGGCGATCCCCTGGGCCGACTCGTCGACGGACAGCCCCACGACGGCGGTGCAGCTCGCTGCGACCGCGCGCACCGCGCGCTGGGTGTCATCCGCGGCGCCGGGGGCGTCGATCGCATTGCGGGTGACCGTGACCGTCGCTCCGGACGCCTCCAAGAGCGACCGCAGGCGCCTCACAACCTCGAGCGCCGCATCCGGGGTCCCCGACGCCTCACCGGACGCCTCCGGGGGAGTCCCGGGGTCAAGGACGAACGAGGCGCCGGAGAGGGCGTACGGGCGCAACGACCCCGATGAGTCGCGCGAGGACGCGACCCCGAGCCGTATCGCCTCGGACGTGCGTACCGTGGCGCCGGGGGACGGCAGGCTGGACAGCACCGTGCCGGACGGTTCGTCCGACGGTACCGGCTCGACGTCCACCACGAGGCCCCGCCCCTCGAGCAGGGTGCGCGCCTCGGAGAGCCTCATGCCCAGCACGTCGGGCATGGTGAACTCCTCGGAGCCCGCGGAGACGATGACCACGACGGTGCCGCGATACGGCAGCACGCCGCCCGCGGGTGGGTCTTGCTCGATGACGGCGCCGAGAGGGACCGTCGAGGAGAACCGCTTGTCGCCGTAGGTCAACAGCAGGCCCGCCTCACCGAGACGGCTGCGGGCGACGGCGACTTCCAGCCCTTGGACGTTCGGGACGGTGACGTCGGGGCGACGGCCCACGAGGAGCGGCACGGCGACACCCGCCGCCACGCACAGCGCGAGCACTGCGACAACCACAGGGACCCATCGCGGAACGAGGGCACGCCGAGGCCGGACGGGGCTCTGAGGGGTCGGGTCCATGGGCAGCGATTATACCAGCCCTTGGGCGTGCAGCCCTTGCGGGCGTGGCGCGCAGGTTGCTATCTTTGCGCCCCGCGCACCGCGCCGAAGCCGCGTCGAAACGTCTCGCGAAAGGCCCGTCCGCATGCCCGCATATGACTTCCGCTGCCCCGACTGCGGCGACGTGTTCGAGATCGTCCGTCCGGCCTCCGAGGCCGGCGACGTCTGCTGCCCGCAGTGCGGCACGGTCGCCAAGCGCGTCTTCAGCCCTGTCGGCGTGGTCCTGAAGGGCTCGGGCTTCCACAACACGGACTACCGCCCCAAGCCCAAGGACGACGCACCCGCGTGCCCGACGAGCGGATCCAAGGACGCCTGCGCGTCCTGTCCGGCCGCCAAGGAGTAGCCCCGGCCCGCGCGAGGCAACGAGCCGGCGTCAGTCCATCCGCACCCAGAACTTCTCGGACCCGGTGCGGTACACGGTCTCGATGAAGCGGACCGTGCCGGTCTTGCCGTCCATGGCCACCGAGTGAGTCCTCGATCCCTGGCCGAAGTAGCGCACACCTCGCAGCATCTCGCCATCGGTGACGCCTGTGGCGATGAACGCGGCTTCGTCCGTGTTCACCAGACAGTCCATGGTGAGCACGCCGTCGATGTTGCAGGTGCCCATGTCGACGGCGCGCGCCTTCTCCTCGTCGCTGCGCCAGGCGAAGCGGCCCATGAAACAGCCGCCGATGCACTTCATGGCCGCGCACGCGAGCACGCCTTCCGGCGCCGCGCCGATGCCCAAGTACACGTGGATGCCGGTACCCTCGATGGCGGTCGCGACCGCTCCGAACACGTCGCCGTCGCTGATCAGGCGGATCCGTGCGCCGGCCTGCCGCACCTCGGCGATGAGGTCCTTGTGGCGGTCGCGGTCGAGAATGCACACGACGAGGTCCTCGATGGGGCGCTTCATCGCTATGGCGATGTTCGCGAGGTTCTCGGTGGGGCTTGCGTCGATGTGGACGGCCGAGGCGGCCGCGGGACCGACCGCGATCTTGTTCATATAGGTGTCCGGAGCGTGCAGCAGCGTGTCCTTCGGCCCGAACGCGAGGACCGCGAGCGAGTTCTGCTGACCGTGCGCGGTGAGGTTCGTGCCCTCGAGCGGGTCGACCGCGATGTCGATCTCCTCGCCGCCGCGCCCGACCTGCTCGCCGATGTAGAGCATCGGGGCCTCGTCGCGCTCCCCCTCGCCGATGACGACCGTGCCCGCGATGTCGATGTCGTTGAACGCCTTGCGCATCCCCTCGACCGCGGCGGCGTCTGCGGCGTGCTTGTCCCCCTTGCCCATCCACCGGCCCGCGGCCAGCGCTGCGGCTTCCGTGACCTCGAGCATCTCGACGATCCGCGTCGTGCGCATGGAGTCCTCCTCGACCGATGTTGCCGTCCTCAGCTGATCCGTTCGAGCACCGCCGCGAAGTGACCGTCCGGGCCACCCTGCTCGGGCAGCGACTGGAAGTACCCCTCGGGCGTGACCCGGCCGTTCCACCCTTCCGGCAGGCTGCCGCCGACGTCACGCACCCTGAACCCCGCCTCCGAAGCCAGGAAAGCGCCGACCACGTCGTCGTTCTCGGTGGCGGTCAGGGTGCACGTGGAGTACACCACAACGCCTCCGACGCGGACAAGGCGCGACGCGGAGGCCAGCAGGCGGGCGCCGAGGGCCGCGAGGCGTGCGGCGTCGTCCGGCGAGACGCGCCACCTCCGCTCCGGGTGGCGGCGCAGCGTCCCCAGGCCGGTGCACGGCGCGTCGACCAGCACGGCGTCTGCGGTGCCGGCGGCAGGCACCCCGTCGATGCCGGCGAGGTCGGTCGCGTCCCCGGCGAGCGCGGTGACGCACGGGACGCCCAGCGCGTCCGTCCGTTCGGCGAGGATGCGCGCCTTGTACTCGTGGAGGTCGACGGCGGTGATGTGTGCGGGCGTGCCTGCGCCAGCGGCCCGCGCCTGCATGAGCACAGTCTTCGTGCCTCGGCCGGCGGCGACGTCGACGATCGTCCCGCCGGGATGAGCTCCCACGAGCCAGGCGACCACCTGCGCCGCCGCGTCTGCGACCAGCACGAGGCCGTCGGAAACGGCACGCGAGCGCACCGCGGCGGACGGCACGCCGCACACGATGCAGCCCGGCAACGGCCCTGGCGCGGGGTCCGCGCCCTCAGCCGCCAGCGCCTCGAACGCCGCTTCCGCCGTCCCGCGGAAGGGATTCACGGCGAGGTAGAACGGCGCCGGCGTGTTGTCCGCGTCGAGCACCCGCTCCGCCGCGTCGCGGCCGAACTGCGCCACGAGGTCGTCGACGATCCACCGCGGGTGCCCCGTCGCGAGCGCGAGGACGGCCGGATCGCTGCGGTCGGCCCACGGGAACGACGCGGCCTCGGCCGCCAGGCGCCGCAGGACCGCGTTCGCGAGCCCGGACGCCGCGGGCCGCGCCACGCGCGCGAGCTCGACGCCCTCGCTGACGGCGGCGCGCGCCGGCACGCGGCTGAACAGCAGCTCGTAGGCGGCGATGCGCAGGGCGTCGCGCACCCTTGGCTCGAGTGCGGACGGCCGCTCCACGTAGCGATCGAGGACGGCGTCGAGCGTCCCCTGCATCTGGAGCACGCCGAAGACGATCCGATGGGCCAGCGCCGCGTCCGCCGCCGAGACGGGACGCCGCGCGAGTTGTGCATCGAGGACCTCGGACGCGTACGCGTCACGTTCGCGGACGCGCGTGAGCACGGACAGCGCGAGCGCCCTCGCGGAAGATGCAGCAGTCACGCGGGGCCCCAGACGGCCTCGGGCGGCAGATGGGCACCGTTCACCCACGCGGCCGCGGACATCGTGCAGCGTCCCTCGGGCCTGACCTCGGTGAGGACGACCGCGCCATCGGCGAGACCGAGAGCCACGCCGGTCGGCTGCAGGACCACGCGGCCCGGGGGCACGGCCGCATCGGCCGGCGCGACGGCGGTCACGGTCAGCCGGCGGCCGTCGACCGTGATGCGGCACGGAGCGGAGCCTGAGGACGCACGGATCCGGCGGCGGGCCTCGGCCGCCGTCATGTCGGGTCCGATCGCGACGTCGGCGACCGTCACCTTCGCGGCATAGGTGGCACATGCGTCGTCCTGGGGCGACCACACGGCCGTTCCCGCCTCGATCGCCGTGATCGCGTCGGCGAGTGCCGCCGCGCCGGTCCGGGCGACCTCGGCCGTGAGCGACTCCGTCGTGTGGTCACCGACGGCGACCTGCCGCTCGAGGCAGACCGGGCCGGTGTCCAGCCCCTCTTCGACGCGCATGATCGACACGCCGGTGACCTCGTCGCCGGCGAGGATGGCGCGCTGCACGGGAGCGGCGCCCCGCCACCGAGGGAGGAGCGAGGCGTGCACGTTGATGAACCCGTAGGCGGGTATCGCGAGGACCGCAGCGGGCAGCATGGAGCCGTACGCGGCAACGACCCCGAGGTCGGGCGCGGCCTGTGCTACGAGCACAGCCGCGGCATCGCCCCGAAGGGACTCGGGTGTCTCAGTGCGTAGACCCATCGCCTCGGCCGCCACGCGGACCGCGGAGGGGTGGAGCGCGCCCCCGCGCTTCGAGGCGGCGTCCGGCCGCGTGATGACGAGCGCGACGTCACAGGCCTCCGCAACCGTGCGCAGCGACGGCACAGCGAACTCGGGCGTGCCGAGGAACACAACGCGCACCGTTCGGCACCCCCTCGCCTTTGGTCAGCCCGTCTCGTCGCGGGCTTCGTTGTAGCGGCGGATGGCCGCCCTGCGCTCCTCGGGCGTGGCACGATCGATGATCAGCACGCCGTCGAGGTGGTCGGTCTCGTGCTGGAGCAGGCGGGCGTAGAGACCGTCCGCCTCGATGCGGACCGGCTCGCCGTCGAGGTCCAGCGCGGTGCACACTACGCGCGACGCCCGCTCGACCGGGACGGTGATGCCGGGAAGTGACAGGCAGCCCTCCTCGTCGGTCTCCGTCTCCTCGGAGCGCTCGGCGATCTCGGGGTTGCACAGCGCGACGAGCTGCTCGTCGAGATCGAAGACGATGAGCCTCTTCTGGACGCCGACCTGCGTCGCCGCGAGCCCGATGCCGGGGGCTTCATACATGAGACGCGCCATCCGGGCCGCCAGCGGGCGCAGTGAATCGTCCGCCGCCGGGTCGACCGGCTCGGCGGGCTGACGCAGCGCGGGATTCGGGTGGGCGAGGATGTCCATCATGCCTTTCCGTGCCGGAGCAGGGTCCGGGAG
>VAUM01000119.1 GCA_005774595.1 Actinomycetota bacterium | reverse complement strand
GCCGGACACGATCCGTCCCGTGCCACCGCTCGCCCGGATCACCACGCTCGGCCTGTCCATGCTGCTCGTGCTGGTCGCGGGCGGCCTGTGGCTGTCGCGCCTGTCGGTCGACGGGTACGGCTCGTGGTCGACGGGCGCCGACGCGCTCCGTGCCCAGCGGCTCGCCGAGGCGTGGCACTACGATCCCTACCTGTGGTTCTGCGCGTCGCAGACCTGGGGCTACGCGGCGGGCACGGGGGCGACGGTGCGCGAGCAGACGCTCGCGACGATGGACCGGGCGTTCGCGCTCGAGCCGGACAACCCGACCTACGCCTACCGGCTCGCCCGTGCCCAGCGCTACTGGCTGATGCCCGCTGCGACCGTGGAGGCCTCCTTCCGGCGCGCCGTCGAGATGTTCCCGCTCTCCGCGCCAGCCAACCACGAGTTCGCCGAGTTCCTCGTGCAGCAGGGCCGCGACGCCGAGGCGCTTCCCCTGCTCGAGGTCGTGCGCGTCGCTCAGCACAACCGCACCGATGCGATGATCCTCGGCCTGTCCGTGGCCAAGCGCCTCGGCGACGCGGAGGCCGAGCGGGCGTTCGCCACCGAGATCGAGGAGCTCGGACTCGACCCCGCGGCCGCCGCGCCGGAGGGCGCGCCACCCGGGCCGTGACGCCGCCGCCCGATGCGACAGCGGCCGCCCCGCATGGGGTAGAATCGGCACTCCGCACGGACACTGAAAGGACCGCACCATGACCACGCACTCCATCTGCCTGCTGCCCGGCGACGGCATCGGCCCCGAGATCACCGCCGAGGCCGTCAAGGTCCTCGACGCTGTTGCGGCGAAGTTCGGCCACGAGTTCACCTACACCGAGGCGCTCGTTGGCGGCGCGGCCATCGACGCGACCGGCAGCCCGCTTCCGCCCGAGACGCTTTCCGCGTGCAAGGCGGCCGACGCGGTCCTGCTCGGCGCGATCGGCGGGCCGAAGTGGGACACCACCGATCCGAACGGCGTGCGCCCCGAGCAGGGCCTGCTCGGACTGCGCAAGGAACTCGGCGTCTACGCGAACCTGCGCCCGGTGCGCATCTTCGACGCGCTCATCGACTCCTCGACGGTCAAAGCCGAGGTCATCCGCGGCGTCGACATCATGATCGTGCGCGAGCTGACCGGCGGCATCTACTTCGGCAAGCGTGGGCGCGAGGGCGACATGGCGTACGACACCGAGACCTACCACGCGTACGAGGTCGAGCGCATCGTGCGCAAGGCGTGCGAGCTGGCGCGCGTGCGCGGCACGAAGAACGTCTGCTCGGTGGACAAGGCCAACGTGCTCGAGGCGTCGCGGCTGTGGCGCGAGGTCGCGCACAACACCGTCGCCGACTACCCGGACATCGAGATGTGGGACCTGCTCGTCGACAACTGCGCGATGCAGCTCGTGAAGAACCCGCGCCAGTTCGACGTGGTCGTGACCAGCAACATGTTCGGCGACATCCTGTCCGACGAGGCGTCGATGCTGTCCGGCTCGCTCGGCATGCTGGCGTCGGCGTCGGTGGGCGAGGGCACGGGCCTCTACGAGCCGAGCCACGGCAGCGCGCCCAAGTACACCGGCATGGACGTCGCCAACCCGATCGCCACGATCGTCTCCGGCGGGATGCTCCTGCGCTACTCGTTCGGCATGGCCGAGGAGGCCGACGCCATCGACGCGGCCATCGAGCGGATGCTCGCCGACGGCTTCCGCACGAAGGACATCATGGAGGACGGTCGCGAACTCGTCGGAACGAGCCGCACCGGAGACCTCATCGCCGAGCGCGTGTAGCGCCGCCGGCCGGCATCCGCGTTCTACGAGAAGAAGGCGCCCCCGAGGGGGCGCCTTCCGTCGTGGTGCGGCGGGGAGGTCGGGTACTAGTCGCTGAGCGTCCCGGTGACGTGGAACCTGTCTACCCAGACCCTGATGCCCGACGACGAGGGGTTCTTCCCGCCCGCGTTCACGATGCGCAGCGTGTGCGGACCGTTGTCGAGCCCAGAGACCGAGTAGACGGTCTGCTGGAACAGGTTCGGGCTGCGGTACAGGTCGACGGTCGCGACGAGCACTTCGTCGAGGTAGACCTTCGCCTTGCCCGCTGACGTGGTCCTCGCGGAGATCCAGTCGATGCCGGTGCCGTTGAACGAGATGCTGGCCGACGAACCGCCCTTTTCCGAGTAGGTCGCGCTACCGCCGGAGAACTGCGAGCGGGCGAGCGTGCTCCAGGTTCCCGAGTAGACGACCGCCGGGTCGTTCTGCTCGACGTCGATCTCGGGGAGCTCGTCCACGCCGACGTTGAGCGTCAGCACGTGAGGGCCCGACCAAACATCGTACAGACGGTCCCAGCGGTTGTAATGCACGGTGTCGACGCCGGTGAAGTCCGCGGGCGGGGTGTAGGTGAACGTGCCTGCGTAGCGGTCCCAGTCGGTGATCGAGCCGCCCTGGGCGGTGGGACCGGTCGGACCGAGCTCGCCCCACAGGAAGGCCTCAAGCTGGCCGAAACCCCACGGCTGTCCACCGACGTGGGTGTCGTTGCCGAAGAGGCCCTGGGCGGGGTCACTGATCACGAGCGGGGTGTTCATCGGGGTGGTGTACTCGTCCGGCGCGTAGCCGGGCGGCGGGCCGGGCGGCGGGCCAACCGGAGCGGCGCCGGCGATGCCGACGGACGCCAGAAGTGCCGTGGCCGCGAGCGCGACGACGACGGCGATGCGGATCGTGCGACTGTGCATGGGGAACTCCTTGTCTCGTGCTGCCGGATATCTGGGCACCGGGTGCGAAACGGCATGGACGCGCGCGCCCTCGCGCCATCCGATCGCCCGGGTGCCTGGACGCAGGGTACAGGGAATGTTCCGTCACCGCTGTTGCTTCCGCCGAGCGGTCACACGGGGGCGTCGAGTGGTACGCGTGTGCCGACCGTCGGCGTGCTCCGGCGTGCGGACGGGCAGGGTGCCGTGTACCGGTGCACGAATCTCGCGCTTGCGGACTGATCCTCTGGGTCGTTCGTGTCAGGTACCCCAGCGGCCACGGACACGCCTGCGATCGGTACCGCGTTGTCGGCGTTGCTCGCCCACGCACGGCCCGTTCGCGGGTCGGGTACACTGTTCCCCCAAACGCCGAGCCGTGTGAAAGGGGTGCTTGGACGTGACGCTGCCGAAGGTCGACTTCATCTGGATGGACGGCGAGCTCGTCGCCTGGGACGACGCGCAGGTCCACGTGCTCACGCACGCACTCCACTACGGCTCGGGAGTGTTCGAGGGAATCCGCTGCTATGAGACCGCGGACGGCGCTTCCGCCGTGTTCCGCCTGACCGATCACATCGAGCGTCTCGAGCGCTCCGCGAAGATGCTGCTCATGGAGATCGGGTACTCGGTCCCTCAGATGGTCGACGCGGTCAAGGAGACCATCCGCGCCAACAAGCTGCCGGCGTGCTACATCCGTCCGATCGTCTTCCGCGGGTACGGCGCGATGGGACTGGACCCGGTCCCGGCGCCCGTGAGCAGGACCATCGCGTGCTGGCCGTGGGCCACGTACATGGGCGAGGACGGCCTGAAGCATGGGGTGGACGTCGGCGTGTCGTCGTGGCGCCAGCGCGGCGTCAACTCGATGCCCCCGGCCATCAAGGCCACCGGCAACTATCTGAACTCGAGCTTCGCGCGCGTCGAGGCCAACAAGCACGGCTACAACGAGGCCATCCTGCTCAACGAACAGGGCAAGGTCTGCGAGGGCACCGGCGAGAACCTGTTCATCGTGCGCGACGGCGTGCTCATCACCCCGCCGGTCTCGGACGGCCTGCTCGAGGGCATCACGCGCGACTCGGTCATGGTCATCGCCGACGACATGGACATCGACGTCATCGAGCAGTCGCTCGTGCGCACCGACCTGTATCAGGCCGACGAGATGTTCATGACCGGCACGGCGGCCGAGCTCGTGCCGGTGCGTTCGGTGGACGGCCGCGTGATCGGCGATCCCGGTCCGGTGACCATGGCGCTGCAGGAGAAGTACTTCCGCGTTGTGCGCGGCGAGGAGCCCGACTACGACGAGTGGCTCGACCGCGTCTAGGAGGCGAGGCGCTTTCCGGTGGTCACGCTCTACGATACGACGCTCCGTGACGGTACGCAGCGCGAGAACCTCTCGCTGTCGGTCGACGACAAGCTGCGCATCGTGGCGCGTCTCGACGACCTCGGCATCCACTACGTCGAGGGCGGCTTCCCAGCGTCCAACCCCAAGGACGCCGAGTTCTTCGCGCGGGTCAAGGGCCTGAAGCTGGCCACCGCGGTGGTCTCGGCGTTCGGCTCGACCTGCCGCAAGGGCACCGCGGCCACCGACGACGAGGGCCTCGCCGCGCTGCTCGACACCGGCTGCCAGGCGCTGTGCATCGTCGGCAAGGCGTGGGACATCCACGTGACCGAGGCGCTCCAGACCACGCTCGAGGAGAACCTGCGCATGGTGCGCGAGTCGGTGGCGTACCTGAAAGAGCAGGGACGCACGGTCTTCCTCGACGCCGAGCACTTCTTCGACGGCTACAAGGCCAACGCCGGCTACGCCATCGAGGTCTGTCAGGCGGCGTGCGACGCGGGGGTCGACTGCGTCGTGCTGTGCGACACGAACGGCGGCACCCTGCCCCACGAGATCCTGCGCGCCGTGAACGAGCTGCGGCTGCTCGTGGACTGCCCGCTCGGCATCCACGCGCACAACGACGCCGGCTGCGCGGTGGCCGACTCGCTCATCGCAGTGGACGCCGGCTGCACGCACGTGCAGGGCACCATCAACGGCTACGGCGAGCGGGCCGGGAACGCGGACCTGACCGCGATCATCCCCGCGCTCGTGCTCAAGATGGGTGACGACTGCGTGACGCGCGACCAGCTGCGGTTGCTCACCGAGGTGTCGCACTTCGTGGCCGAGACGGCGAACCTGTCGCCCTATCCGCACCAGCCGTACGTGGGCGCGAGCGCGTTCGCGCACAAGGGCGGCCTGCACGCGAGCGCGACCGACCGGCTCGCGGGTGCGTACGAGCACGTCGACCCGGGCGCGGTGGGCAACCTCGCGCGCGTGGTGGTCTCGGAGCTGGCCGGGCGCGCGTCGATCAAGCTCAAGGCCGCCGAGCTCGGCTTCGACCTGTCCGACGACGCCGACGCGGCCAAGGTGCTCGACCGCATCAAGGAGATGGAGCACGCCGGCTACTCGTTCGAGGCGGCCGACGGCTCGCTCGAGGTCATGTTGCGCCGCCAGATGGGTGAGGCCGAGCCGTTCTTCACCCTCGAGTCGTTCCGCGTGATCGCCGAGAAGCGCGAGGACGGCCGCGTCATGAC
>VAUM01000118.1 GCA_005774595.1 Actinomycetota bacterium | reverse complement strand
TCCTTCCGGACCTGACCAGGTTCACGGCATGCCGTCGCCCGGGACCCGACCGCGGGCGTCTGTGAGATGCGAGTATAGCGTGGCAGACTGTTGATGCCCGCGCCGCCCACGGGGAAGGATGTCACCATGCGCTGCACGGACATGATCGTACCGGCGACAGCGTGCGCCCTGACCGCGGCGCTGCTCGCGGGATGCGCCTGTGCGACCGGGCCGACGGATGACGCGAAGGGACCGGGGGACATGCGACTGACATCGACCCAGTTCGCCGATGGCGCCACTCTGCCGGCCGCCAGCGCGAAGACGCAGGGCAACCGGTCGCCCGCGCTGTCATGGGAGGGGCGGCCCCGAGAGACCATGTCGTACGTGCTCGTGTGCGTGGACCTCGCGCCGATCGCGCACGAGTGGGTGCACTGGATGGTCGTGGACATACCGCCGGGCATGACCCAGCTTCCCGCCGGCGCATCCGGCGGCGCGATGCCCGACGCCGCCCGTGAACTGCTCAACGGCTTCGGAGAGCGCGGCTGGGGCGGCCCACAGCCACCCCCCGGCAGCGGGACGCACACATACCGCTTCACCGTGTACGCACTCGACGTCGCGAAGCTCGACGTGGACGACGAGGCGGTCCTCGACGACGTGCTCGCCGCCATCGAAGGCCACGCGCTGGCCACCTGCGTCCTGGAGGGCACGTACGGACGCTGACGGCGGCCGCGCTGTCGGACGGGCGCGCTACACTAGCGGCGGGCGTTCACGGACGAGACGGGGGCGAGCGCGCATGCTGAGCGGCGTCTGCATGACCTTCCGAGACGGTGACGTCGTCTTCTCGCAGGGCGACGCCGCCGCCGACATGTACGTCATCCGGTCGGGAAGGGTCCGCATCTTCCGCACCCACGACGGCGATGAGGTCGCGCTCGCCGTGTTGGGGCCGGACGACTTCTTCGGAGAGATGGCGCTGTTCGTGCCGGGCTCGCGCGCCGCGACCGCCGTGGCGGTCGGCGACACCGAGGTCGAGGTGCTCGACCGTCCCACCTTCATGTCACTGATCAAGGACCCCGTCGTCTGGCGCATCCTCATGAAGATGAGCGACCGCATCCGCGCCGCAGACGAGGCGCTCGAGGACGCGGCCGCCGAGTGCGGGGGCGCGTGACGTGCGCGTCTACCTGATGCGCCACGGGACCGCGGTCGACCACTTCGAGTGGACGGGCGACGACTCCACGCGCCCGCTGACCCCCCGAGGCGTCGCGGGAGCGGCACGCGTGATCGCCGAGATGCAGCGCCGCGGCGCAGCGCCCGACGTCATCATCGCCAGCCCGGCGGCTCGCACCGAGCAGACGGCCCGCATCGCCGCCGAGGCGTTCGACCTTCCCGTGGTCCTCGTCGACCGGGTGGCGTACGGCTTCAGCGCGCGCACGCTGCCGTCGGTGCTCGACGAGGCCGACGCAGCCGGCGCCTCCGAGGTCCTCATCGTCGGTCACCAGCCGACGGTGGGCGACGTCCTCGAGGAGGTGACCGGCCAGCGGGTGCACTACAAGAAGGGTGCGTGCGCGGCGGTCGACCTCACGACGATCGACCCCGCGAGCGGCACGATGGCGTGGTTCGTCACGCATGCCACGGCAGCCGAGTGACTCGGCCGTGACGCCCGCGGCCCGACACGAGCGCTACCAGGTTGACGGTGCGGACATCCTGTTCGCGGACACCTGGGCCGACGACGACACTCCCGGAGGCTCCCGCCCGCCCGCCTGCAATGCGTGCGGGATGCGCCTGCCGGAGGATGCGGTCGTCTGCGAAGCGTGCGGCACGCCCGTCGACGAGTGCTCGGGCTCGTGCGCGTCGTGCGGCGCGCAGGTGTGCGCGAGGCGCCTGCGCCCGCGCTGACCCACGGATCGGAGCGACGGGCCCCTACCGCCTGCTGCGCCGGCGCACCGGGCGGCCCTCGAGCAGCCGCTCCTGGGCGTCCACGGCGCGCGCGCCGTGGACGTGGCGGCGCGCGTAGGTGCCGTCCGCGTGCATCACGCGGCACTTCTCCGTGTCCGCCAGGTAGGTCGAGAGGACCTCGTCACGCAGACGCGCCACGAGGACCGGGTCGAGCACCGGGGCGAGGATCTCGACACGCCGGTCGAGGTTGCGGCCCATCAGGTCGGCGGACCCGATGAGGCAGACCGGCTCGCCCGCGTTCTCGAAGTGGAAGATGCGCGTGTGCTCGAGGAACCGGCCGACGACGCTGGTCACGCGGATGTTCTCGCTCACGCCGGGAACACCCGGGCGCAGGACGCACATCCCGCGCACGAGCAGGTCGATCTCGACGCCGGCCTGGGACGCCTCGTACAGCAGCCGCACCATCCCCCGGTCGACGAGCGAGTTGAACTTCAGCACCATCCGCCCGCCCCGCCCGGCCTTGGCGTGCTCGATCTCGCGGCGCACGAGCGCCTCGATGCCCGCGCGCAGCCCGAACGGCGCCACGAGAAAGCGCTTGTAGCGGCTGTCCTCGGCATAGCCGGTCAGGTAGTTGAACACGCGCGAGGCGTCCGCGGCCATCTCGTCGTCGCAGGTCAGCAGGTCGAGGTCGGTGTACTGGGTCGCGGTGACCACGTTGTAGTTGCCCGTGCCGATGTGCAGGTAGCGGCGGATGCGCTTGCCCTCCTTGCGCACGATCAGCAGCAGCTTGCTGTGGGTCTTCAGCCCCAGCAGGCCGTAGACCACGTGCACGCCCTCCGCCTCGAGCGCGCGGGCCCACTCGATGTTGGACTCCTCGTCGAACCTGGCCTTGAGTTCGACGAGCGCGGTGACCTCCTTGCCGGCCGCCGCGGCATGCCTCATGGCGTCCACGATCGGCGCATCGCGCCCGACCCGGTACAGCGTCGCCTTGATCGCGAGGACGTCGGGGTCGCGAGCCGCCTGCCACACCATGCGGACCACCGGCCCGAACGACTCGTATGGCCGGTGGAGCAGCAAGTCGTGGTCGCGCACCACCGCGAACATGTCAGTCGTCCGCAGCTCGTCGATCTCGGCGGGCAGCGCCGGCACGAACGCCGGGTACATCAGGTCCGGGCGGTCGAGCTTCATCAGCTCGAACAGGTCGCTCGCCCGCAGCGGCGGCGCCATGATGACCACGTCCTCCGGCGCCACCTGCAGGTTCTCGATCAGGATGCGCCGCAGGTACTTCGGCATGGACTCGGTCATCGTCACGCGCACGACAGAGCCGAACCGGCGGCGGCGCACGCCCTCCTCGATCGTCTCGAGGAGGTCGTCGGCCTCCATCTCCTGGATGGTGAACTCGGCATCGCGCGTGATGGCGAACGGATGCGCCTCGACGACCTCGAGTCCCGGGAACAGGGCGGCGAGATGCGCGGCGATCAGCTGCTCCAGCCACACGAAGTGATGCTCGCGCGCGGACGCGTCGCTCTCGGAGCCGTTGGTGGCGGGCGCGCAGACCTCGACGAGCCGCGGGATCGACTTCGGCACCTTCACGCGCGCGAAGCGGTCCTCGCCCGCCTTGGTCTTCACGAGCACCGCGAGGTTCAGCGACCCGGTGGAGATGTGCGGGAACGGGCGGCCGGGATCGAATGCCAGCGGAGTAAGCACGGGGAAGACCGTCTTGTCGAAGTAGCGGTCCGCGGCGGCGAGCTGCCCTTCGTCGAGGTCGCCGTAGTCGTGCAGGTGGATGCCCTCGGCGGCGAGATCGCGCCGGATGCCGCGGTACGCCACGCGCCCGCGGGCCAGCAGGTCGCGCGCGGCCTCCCGCGCGCCGGCGAGCTGCTCGGAGGGCGTCTGGCCGTCCGCCGACAGCTCCGCGACCGCGGCGCGGACCTGCTGTTTCAGGGCCGCGATGCGCACCATGTAGAACTCGGAGAGGTTCGACGAGAGGATCGCGAGATACTTCACGCGCTCGAGCAACGGATTGCGCGCGTCGACGACCTCCTCGAGGACGCGCTCCTGGAACCGCAGGAGCGACAGCTCGCGGTTCAGGTAGAGCGACGGGTCGTCGAGGCACACCGCGCCGCGCCGCGCGTCGTCGCAGGTGGGGCGCCTGTCGTTCCTCGCTGGCATGCCGTTGCGTCGCCTCCGGACCGGTTCTCGCCTTCACCTGTGAGTATCCCACACGAGGCGGCCGGAGCCCCGCTGCGGTATGCTCGCGCTCAAGAGAGCGCGGGCGGCCCCGTCGCGGCCCGCGGCAGGAGGGAGTCGCAACGATGGCCCAGTACGCGCCTCCCACGCCGGGCCAGCCGGCCTACCCGCAGCAGCCCGCGCCCGCCGGCTACGCGCCCGTCGCACCGGCGCCCGCGCCGAAGAAGAAGAGCGGCTGCTGGATCGGATGCGGCGTCGGCTGCCTCATTCTCGCACTGCTGACCTGCGCGCTCGCGGCCGGCGCGTACTTCGGCCTGCTCTCGATGGGCAAGCCGAAGGACCTAGGCGTCACCTACACCGAGGACGACTACTGGAGCGCCGTCGAGAAGGCGGGCACGGTGTGGCCACCGGCGCCCGACGGCGGCGAGGACTTCGCGAACACGGACGTGGTCTACTCGGGCAGCAAGCCGCTCGACGCCACCTTCTCGAACTCGGAGATCTCCGCGCTGCTGTCCAACAGCCATACGCCGGGCTGGCCGATACATGACATGCAGATCCGAGTGAGCGACGGCGGCGGCGTCGAGCTGTCCGGCCTCGTCGAGTACGAGGGCAATCAGGTGCCGGTCTACGTCGACGGCAGCGCCTCGATCGAGGGCCGCACGGTCTCGGGCTCCATCGACTCTGCGCAGGCGTTCGGCGTAGCGGTCCCCGCGGAGTACCTCCCGCAGGCGACGGAATACGGCCTCGGCCTCGTCAACGACCGCCTCGCGCGCATGGAGGGCCTCGACATCACCTCGATGGACGTCACCGACGGGCAGCTGCATCTCACGGGCACCGTCCCCGCCGAGGCGCAGCGCGTCCCGAAGTAGGCGCGCGGTCCGTCGTCGTGAGCCACCTATCGACCCTCACGCCGCGTGAGGGTCTACCCTGACGGCGCAAGGAGGTGTGCGCGATGGCCCGGACGATCGGAGCGGTGGCGGCGCTGGCTGACGTCAGCGTCCGGGCGCTGCACCACTACGACGAGATCGGCCTGCTCTCCCCCTCGGGGCGCAGCGCGGCGGGCTACCGTCTCTACGAGAGGGCGGAGCTGGCGCGCCTGCAGATCGATCGGTGGTTCTACCGGTGCTCCCACGAGATGCACGCGATGCTCGGAGAGATGTACGTGGCCGACCCGCGGTTCACCGCGACGTACGAGAGGATCCGCCCGGGCATGGCCGCCTACGTGCGCGACGCCATCCGTGCGAACGCGGTGAGGGCCGGACGCTAGGCGGCCATGCCC
>VAUM01000117.1 GCA_005774595.1 Actinomycetota bacterium | reverse complement strand
CATGATCTCGAGCCTGCGCTCGGGCGTACTACCGCCGAGCAGTCCGTCCGCCGTGTCGGCCAGCCCGTCCCAGTGCATCAGGCCCGACAGGCCGGCCCACGCCGCCACGATCACGACACCCACCAGCAGCGAGCCGAGCGGCCCGTCCACACGCAGCGACGCCGGGGACGCCACGCTGATCGCCAGCACGCCGAAGGCCATGCCGACCCACGGGTACCACGGAACCGCCGCCGGCGCGTCGGGCTCGAACTCGCCCATCGGCACGAGCGTCAGCGCCGCGATCGCGGTACGCAGGCCCGTGAGCGCGCGCTTCACGCCTCGGCCGCTCCCCCGTCCGCCTCCGACACGCCCGCCTCGGCGAACGTCGCCATCCCGCTCATCATGCGGCACGCCGCGTCGATGATCCCCATCGCGAGTGCCGCGCCGGTACCCTCGCCGAGACGCATGTCGAGCGCGAGCACCGGCTCGTGGCCGAGCGCGTCGAGGACCACGCGGTGGCCCGGCTCCACTGACAGATGCGAGGGAAACAGGTACTCGGCGCACGCCGGGCAGATCCGCACCGCGGCGAGCGCGGCGGCGCCGGAGATGAAGCCGTCCGAGACGACGCACGTGCGCTGCTCGGCCGCGCCGATGACCACGCCCGCGATCGCCGCGATCTCGAGCCCTCCGACCGCCGCGAGGATGCCGAGCGGGTCGAGGCCCGCGACGCCGTTGACCTCGAGCGCGCGACGGACCACGTCGGCCTTGCGTCGCACGCCCTCGTCGTCAAGGCCGGTTCCGCGGCCCGCGACGGCCTCCGGATCGGCGCCCGCGAACGCACAGGTCAGCGCAGTCGACGGCGTCGTGTTGCCGATGCCCATGTCGCCGGTGGCGAGCAGCGTGTACCCGTCCGCGACCATCTCGCGTGCCGTGTCGACCCCCACGAGCACCGCCTCGGCGCACTGCTCGCGCGTCATCGCGGGCCCGGCCGCCAGGTTCGCGGCGCCGGGCGCGACCTTGCGATGTCGCACCCCGGGCATGCCGCCCAGATCGCGTGCGACACCCACGTCGGTCACGACCACGTCGGCGCCGGCCGACTCAGCCAGCTGGCAGATCGCGGCCCCACCGGCGGCGAAGTTCGCCACCATCTGCCACGTCACGTCCTGCGGGTACGCGGCCACGCCTTCCGCCACCACCCCGTGGTCGCCAGCCATGAGCAGCACGGCCTTGCGCGAGACGCCCGGCCGGTCGGTCCCCTGCACGCGCGCGACGCGCGCGGCGAGCTCCTCCAGGCGCCCCAGCGAGCGCGGCGGCTTCGTGAGCGAGTCGAGCCGTGCCCACGCGCGCTCCTCGGCGGACGGGTCGGTCGGGCTGACGGCGGCGCAGACGTCCGCCAGGCGGTCTTCGAAGTTCACGCGAGGTCCTCTCAGTCGTGCGGCCAGCGCGCGGAGCGCGGCTGCGCGGTCAGGTCGATGCAGCGGCCGGCGATCACGAGCCACGCGGCGTCGGCGTCCGCCACGAGCCGGCGGTTGGCGCGCCCGAGCACGTCGCGGAAGAGCCGCCCGAGGGCGAAGGCCGGAACGACGCCGTCGCCTGCCTCGTTCGTCACCACGATCGTGTCGCCTGCGCGCGCCGCGAGCGCGGCCGTGAGCGCGTCCATGCGCGCCTCCACCGCACGGGCGTACGCGTCCGGCACCGTGTCCGCCTCGCCATACGCGCCGCCGTGCGCGTCCGGGTCCCACTCGGCGGCCATGACGCGCGACACGAGCGAGCCGAGGCAGTCGAGCAGGAGCAGGGCACCCTCGGGCACTTCCGCGAGCGCAAGGTCGGCGCCGTCCGGCTCGAGCGTGGTCCAGTGCGCCGGACGTTCGCCGCGATGCCGGGCGATACGTGCAGCCATCTCCTCGTCACCGTCGTCGCCGAAGACCGCCACGCACACGTCGCCGCCGCGCTGCTCGGCGAGCGCAGCCGCGATGGCGGACTTGCCGCTGCGGGCTCCTCCGGTGATCACGACGAGGGACATGGGTGCGAGGGCCTTCCGGGTCGGGGCGGTGGGCGCAGGATGCGATGCTACCGCAACACGGGCGGCCGCGGGGTCTTCTCGGGAGACGTGACGTCACCGGCGACGTCGTATGTGACGTCGTATGTGACGCCGGCCCACGGCGAGGCCCCCGACGCTGGGGACCGCCGGCGGATGTGCCGCGCCAGCCGCCCGCGCGCCGCCCTACCCGCATGCCTCGCGCAGTGCAGCGACCTCCTCGGCCGTCAACGCCCGCGTCGAGCCCTCGGCCAGCGCACCCAGCTCCACGGGCCCGAACGCGATCCGGCGCAGTGCCGTCACCGGGTGCCCGACCGCCGACAGCATCCGCTTCACCTGCCGCTTTCGGCCCTCGCGCAGCGCGATCTCCACCTCGGCGCGCCGCCCCTCGCTCCATGCGAGTGACACCCGCGCGGGCGCTGTCGGCCCGTCGTCGAGCGCGATCCCCTCCGACAGCGCGCGCAGATCGCCGGCCGACGGCTCGCCGTCGACCACGGCGCGGTAGACCTTCCACACGTGGTGCCGGGGGTGCAGCAGCCGGTGCGCGAGCTCGCCGTCGCTCGTGAGCAGCAGCAGGCCGGTGGTGTCACGGTCGAGCCGCCCGACGGGGAACAGCCCCGCGGGTGCGTCGGCCGGAATCAGTGAGGCGACCGTCGGCCTCCCCTGCGGGTCCGACATCGTGGTCACGTAGCCGGCGGGCTTGTTGAGCGCGTAGTACGCCGCCGCGGCGCCGAGCGTCACTGGCCGCCCGTCGACCTCCACGCGATCGGCCGCGGGGTCCACCTTGGCACCGAGTTCGCGCACGACCGCGCCGTTCACGCACACGCGCCCGGCGGTCATCAGGTCCTCGCTGCCGCGGCGCGACGCCACGCCGGCGCGCGCGAGGAAGCGCTGGAGGCGCATCGGGACGAGGCGCTCGTCCTCAGCGGGCACGGGTCGCGCCCACCGCCGCGATCCGGCGGTTCCGAGGCGACGTTCCCACGCCTACGGGCCCTTCCACGTGTAGATCGTCACCGTGGAGCCCTTCAGAACGAGGGCCCCGGCCCCCGGCGACTGCTTGTAGACCCACCCGACGTCGACCATGCCGTCACCGGGGCCGAGAACGTGGCTCCACTTGAGGCCCGCGGCCTCGAGCTTGCTCTTCGCGGCCGCCAGCCTGAGTCCCTTGACCAGCGGAACCTTCACCTTCGCCGGCGCGCCGAGCGAGACGGTGAGCGTCACCTTCGACCCCGCGGGCGCCTTCGTCCCCGCGGCCGGCGCCTGCCCGGTCACCGTGCCGGCAGCCGCCGTGCCCGCCGAATCCACGCGCACGACCGCGAACCCGGCCGCCTTCAGGGCGGCCTCCGCCTCGGCGTACGCCTTCCCCTTCACGTCCGGCACCGCGACGGGCGCCTTCCCGGAGCTGATGACCACGTCCACGGCCGAGTCGCGCGCCACCTCGGCCGCAGCCGACGGCGTCTGCGTCACGACCTCGCCCGCCGGCGCCGTCGCCGAGAACTCCGTCGTGACGTCACCGAGCGCAAGCCCCACCGCGGCGAGCGCGGCTGCGGCCTCGTCCTGCGTCGACCCGACCAGCGACGGCACCTTCACCGGCTCGCTCCCGGCCACCGTCAGGTTCACGATGGCCCCCGCCGATGCGCGCGCGCCGGCCGCCGGATCCTGCGCCACGACCGCGCCCGCGGCGCCCACCGCGTCCGCGCTGTAGGTCACGGCGCCGCTCTTGAATCCCGCCTGCGTGAGCGCGTCCTGGGCCTGCGCGACCGTCTTGCCCTTCACGTCGGGCACGACCGGGCCGCACGCCACGACCGAGCATCCGCTCGCCGCGACCGCGACGACCGTCAGCGCCAGCACGACCGACCGCCGTACGTCCATGGCTCCCCCTCCGACGACACCCTCGGTCCGAGTCTAGTGCGCGCCCGAAGGCCTAGTCCACCTCGGCGATGTCGTCCACGTCGTCACCGGGCAGCGACGGCCCCTCGGTCGCCTCGAGACGGTCGCGGATGGCGGCCTCGGTGTCGGCGTCGGGCGCGAACTCCTCGATGGGCGGCAGGTCGGAGATGTCGCGCAGGCCGAACTTCTCGAGGAAGGTGCGCGTCGTGCCGAACAGCACGGCGTTGCCCTGTTCCTTGCTGCGTCCCACCTCGCGCACGAGACCCTTCTCGACCAGCGACGCGAGCACGCCTTCCGAGTTCACGCCGCGCACGGCGTTCACGCCCTGCCGCGTCACCGGCTGGTGGTACGCGACCACAGCGAGCGTCTCGAGCGACGCCTGCGAGAGCCGCCGCGTGTCCCACGACAGCACGTAGCGCTCGATGAGCTCGTGGTGCGCCGGATGCGTGTACAGGCGCCACCCGCCCGCGGCCTCGCGCAGCTGGAAGCCGCGGTCCGCCTCGGCGTACTCGGCCGCCAGCGACGCCAACTCGCCGGCCACCTCGGCCTCGGGCGCCTCGGTCATCTTCGCGAGCCGCGCCACGCTGACCGGCTCGTCCGAGACGAACAGCAGCGCCTCAAGCGCGCCTCGCAGCCCCACGTCCGCAGTGCTCACGCGGCCTCCCCGTCGATCGCGACCACCTCGATGTCGCCGAACGCGCTCTCCTGGCGCAGTTCCGCGGCACCGCGCTTGTACAGTTCGAGTATGGCGAGGAACGTCACCACGATCTCCTCCGGCGACGCCCCCGACACCAGCAGCTCCGCGAAGGTCACGCGGCCCTCGCGCGACAGGCGCATCGCCACCACGTCCACGTGCTCCTCGAGCGAGATCGGCCGGGCGGCGACGTGCTCGGCCTCCAGCAGGAACAGGTCGCGCCGGCTCTCCAGCTCGGCGCAGATGAGCGCGAGCGAGCGCAGGGTCACGCCTTCGAGGAAGTCGGGCAGCAGGCCGAGGAACGGCTCCTCGAGGCCCGCCGCACGCGGGTGCATGCGCGCCTCCGCCTCGTGGCGCGCGCTCAGCTCGCCGGCGGCGTTCTTGAAGCGCTTGTAGGCCAGCAGCCGCTCCACGAGCAGCTCGCGCGCCTCCTCGGGGCCGAGGTCCTCGAGCTCCTCGTCGAGCTCCGCGCGCTCCTCGGGCAGCAGGCGGGCGGCCTTGATCTCGAGCAGCATCGCAGCCACCAGCAGGAAGTCGCTCGCGACCTCCAGGTCGAGCTCCTTCATCCGGTCGACGTACGCGAGGTACTGGTCGATCACCTCGGTCATCGAGATGTCGGCCACGTCGAGCCGCTGCCGCGCGACGAGGTGCAGCAGCAGGTCGAAGGGGCCCTCGAACGCGTCGACCGAGACCTTGTAGGCCACCGTGGCGGCCCTACGCTTCCCGCTCGATGTGCACGAGGCGCCGGCACTCGTCGAC
>VAUM01000116.1 GCA_005774595.1 Actinomycetota bacterium | reverse complement strand
GTCACATACGACGTCGTATGTGACGCCGGCTCGCGCAGAAGACCTCGGAGGCGCGACTCGTGACGTCGCCCAACAGTAGCGCGACGCCGCATAGCGCATCCCGAACGGGATCTGAACGCGCAGGTGGGGCCGCTTGCCGTCGCGCCAGCTGAGCCGCTCGCGCCCTCCTGCCGGCGCCGCCTACAGCTGCTTGCGCAGCTCCGCCACCGCGCGATCGAGCTGGATGTCACCCTTGTCGGCGCCGACCCGCTCGGTCTTCACCGCCACCCCGCCATCGCGCGTCAGCCCCCCGCCATCGCTCTTGCGCTTCTCCGGCGTCAGGTAGGGGGCGCTCGTGACCTCCCCCGCGCCCCCGCCGCCCAGCGGCTCGACCGTCTGCACGCCCCCCTTGCCGACCGTCTTCCCCCCCCCGAGCTCCGCGCGCCCGTAGCCCTGCAGCGCGCCCGCCACGATCTCTGACGCCGACGCGCTGTACCCGTTCACCAGCACGACGAGCGGCTTGTCCGTGACGTGCCAGCCGGTCGCCTCGTAGTCCCTGCCGGGGCGGTCGCGGTACTCCACGCTCGTGATCACGCCGTCCGCGACGAACAGCGACGCGACGTCCACCGACTCGTCGAGCGACCCGCCCGGATCGTCGCGCAGGTCCAGCACGAAGCCCCTGGCGCCCTTGCCGTCGAGCGCGCGCAGCGCATCGCCGAGGTCCTCGGCGCTCCTCTCGTTGAACTGGGCCATCGAGATGTAGCCGACGTCTGAGCCGATCATCTTCGACTCGACGTTCGGCACCTTGATGACCGCGCGCGTGATCGTGAACTTGACCGGGTCCTTGACGCCGGGCCTGCGCATCTCGAGCGCGACCTTGGTGCCGGGCTCCCCGCGCACGAGCTTGACGACGCTCTGCTCGTCCCAGCCCTCGCGGCGCTCCCCGTCGATACCGTAGAAGACGTCGTTCTTCTTGATGCCCGCCTTCTCGGCGGGGGTCCCCGACATCACCGACACGACCACGGTGTCGGCGTCCTTCTGCGTCAGCGTGACGCCGATGCCGCCGAACTCGCCAGCGTTGTCCTCCTTGAAGTAGCCGTAGTGACGGGCGTCGAAGTACTCGGCGTACTTGTCACCGAGCGATGAGAGCAGCCCGCGCACCGCGCCCGCGGTCATCGAAGCGTCGTCGGAGGGCTCCAGCGCATCGTGCAGCAGCATCTCGCGCACCTCGTCGACCGTGTCGCCGACCGCCGCCGGTCCGCTGTCCGCACCCGCGACCGCCGCAGCGCGATGCCGCTCGTACAGGACGCCGCCGATGAAGCCGCCGCACGCCATCACGACGACCAGTACGAAGACGAGCAGGTAGTTCAGCGCGCGCGGCATCTGTCCTCCGGGGGTGAGGGCGCGTACGTGTCCGGCCGGCGTCCGCCCGCCGGGCTAGACCTTGAGGTAGCGGCGGAGCGCCAGTGCAGACCCGAGCAGGCCGATGAGCATGCCCGAGCCGACCAGCGCCAGCGAGATCTGCGCCGAGGCGGCCGCATCGATGCTCACCGGCAGGAACTTGAGCGTGGCGCCGAACTTCGGCAGCAGCGCGCCGCGGACCACGCCGAGCGTCGCTATCGCGAGCGCCGCTCCGATGAGCGCCTGGAACACGCCTTCGAGCAGGAACGGCGTGCGGATGAACCAGTTGCTCGCGCCGACGAGCCGCATGATGCCGATCTCCTTGCGGCGCGCGTAGATCGCCAGCCGGATCGTGTTGTTGATGAAGATGAGCGACACGATGGCCAGCATGATGATGAACGCCGCCATGACGACGCGCACCGTGTTGGTCAGCGCGAACAGCCGCTCGACGGTCTTCTCGCCGTAGCGCAGCGACTGCTCGGGGTCGTCGGGACGGTCGCAGATCTTCAGGAACGTCGGGTTCGCCTTGATCTTGTCGACGATCTGCTGGACCGTGCGCGGGTCCTTGAGCTCGATGTCGAGCGAGGCCGGCAGCGGGTTGTCCTCGAGCTGCTCGACGATCTCGGGCGACTCCTTCATGGTCTGCTCTTTGAACCGCTTGAGCGCCTCGTCCTTGCTGACGTACTCGATGCTCTTGACGAGCGCGTCGGACGCCAACGTGTTCTGCAGCCCGGTGACGTCGGCCGAGGCCGCGCCGTCCTTGATGAACACCTGGACGGTGACCTTCTGCTCCACCGACTCGACGATGTTGTTGACGATGACGCCGGTGGCGCCGGTGATGCCGACCAGCAGCAGCGAGAGGTAGATGGTGATGACGGCGCCCAGCGACATGACCCAGTTGCGGCGGAAGTTCTGCACAGACTCCCGCACGAAGTAGCCGACGTTAATCGACATAGCCGTACACCCCCCTGTCCTGGTCGCGGACCACGCGGCCGTTCTCGAGCGCGATGACACGCTTGCGCATCGAGTCGACCATCTCGCGGTCGTGTGTGGCCACCAGCACGGTCGTGCCCGTCTTGTTGATGCGCGCGAGCAGCGACATGATGCCCAGCGACGTCTGGGGGTCCAGGTTGCCGGTCGGCTCGTCGGCCAGGAGCAACGGCGGCCGGTTGACGAACGCGCGCGCGATGGACACGCGCTGCTGCTCGCCGCCGGACAGCTCGTCCGGGTAGTTGTCGATCTTCTCCTCGAGGCCGACCAGACGCAGCACCTCGGGCACCTGCGTGCGCACGACGTGCTTGCTGCGCCCGATGACCTCGAGCGCGAACGCGACGTTCTCGTAGGTGGTCTTGTTCGGCAGGAGCTTGAAGTCCTGGAAGACGCAACCGATGTTGCGGCGCAAGAACGGCACCTTCCAGTTCTTCATCTTCACGAGGTCCTGCCCCGCGACCACGATCGCGCCGCTCGTCGGCAGGATCTCGCGGAGCAGCAGCTTGATGAACGTGGACTTGCCGGATCCCGAGTGACCGACCAGGAACACGAACTCGCCCTGGCCGATCTCGACGTCGCAGTCGGCCAGAGCGGGCTTCTCAGGAATGTAGAACTTGCTGACTCCCCGCATGGAGATCATCTGGGTGCATCACATCCCGTGGTTCGACTACGGAGGGGCGTCCACGCCGTGCGGAGAAGGCAGGCCCGACCGCCGCGCGTATGGTAGCAGAAACGGGCCTCCCGAAAGCGCCCGGCGCTAGGGCTCCGCAAGCTCCCCACACACGTCGAACGCATCAACCCACACGTTCGTGCCGGTCGACTTCGTGTTGCGTGCGCCGGCGACCTCGACCCGCAGCGAGTGTGGCCCCTCGGGCAGACCGCGCACCGTGTAGAGCGCCTGCTGGAACTGGTTGAGCGGCGCGTACAGGTCGACCGTGGACACGAGCGTGCCGTCGAGGTAGACGCGCGCACGGCCCGCCGAGGTGGTGCGCGCACCGATCCAGTCGATCCCGGTCCCGGTGAAGGTCGCGGTCACCGAGCGCAGCGCCGTGCCGGTGTAGACCGCCGTGCCGCCCGAGAGCTGGGTGCGCGCGAGCGAGGTCCACGAGCCGAAGCGACCGAGCGCCGGGTGGGTCTCCTGGTAGCGGTTGACCACCTCGAAGGAAAGCGTCTTCGTCGCCTCGACGTTGCCTGACGCGTCTGCCGAGCGCCACGCGAGCGTGTGGGCGCCCGGCGCTGTCACCGTGAGTGCGCTGCCGTCGACCTCGACGCCCCCGTCGAGCGCGTAGCGCGTCCACGCGACGCCCGAGCGGTCGTCGGTGGCTGACAGCGTCACGCTCACCGGCGCGACGTTCTTGCCGGCCGTCACGCCGAGGGCCGTCGTCACCGGCGGGTCCAGGTCGCCGAGCGCGTCGCGCGCGCGCATCGCGTCCAGCCGCCCTCCCGTCACGCACAGCCCCGCGAGCTGCGGAAGCGGCTCCGCGCCCGCGAGCACGAGCGAACGCAGCTCGGCCGTCGTGAGCGAGGGCTTCTCGGCCAGCAGCAGCGCCGCGACCCCGGCGACGTGCGGCGTCGCCATCGAGGTCCCGCTCATCGTCGTGTACGCCGGTTCGCTCGCGCCGCCGAGCACGTACACGTCGTCGACCATCACTCCCGAGTACACGGTGCTCGCGTTGCTCCGCATCTCGAACGCGAGGTAGACGGGCCCGCCGACGTACGGCGTAAGGTCGATCGAGTAGTCGTAGTACCACACGGCGCCTCCGCCGCTGCGGGCGAAGACGAGCTCGTCGTCGGTGATGACCGGGTCGCGGCTCACGTACGCGCGCAGGTAGTCGCCGCCCGACTGCGTGTGCCGCCACGCGTCGAAGGTCAGGCGAGCGTAGTCGAGCCCTGCGAGATCCACCGGCGTGGTCTGGATGATGTAGCTGCTCTCGTTGTTCGCGTAGCCCATGTGCGCGGCGGCGGCCGGCGGCGAGACGTACCAGGTCGACGTGATCGACCACGGCTTGACCGAGTAGCGCGAGGTGTCCCACCCGCTGAAGTCGCTCATGTCGTCGTAGAACACGTTGCCCCAGAGCGAGACGGTGGACAGCACGTTGCTGCCCGGCGCGAACAGGTCGACGCTCGCGGGACCGTAGTTCGAGTACGAGGCCATGTGGTCGGTGTTGTCGGTGGCCCCGACCGCGATCACGTTGGCCAGGTCGAACGAGGCCGGGTAGACCGGCGTGGTGTCGTTGTTGCGGTTGTAGTTGTTGCCGGCCGCGCACACCGCCAGCCCGTCGTACGCGGCGAACGCGTCGTAGATGGTCTGGTAGTACGTCGTCCACCCGAGCGAGACGTTGAGCACCCGGGCGCCCATCCGGTCGGCGTAGTCGATCCCTGCGAGGAGATTGGAGACCAGCAGGTTGTTGGACGCGTCGACCACTCGGATGCCCATGAGGCTCACCTGCGGGCTGACGCCGCTGACCCCTGTGCCGTTGCCGCCGACGGCGCCGATGATGCCCGCGACGTGCGTGCCGTGGCTGATCCACGACACGTCGAGCGGGTCGCCGTCACCGCTGACGTAATCGGCGCCGTGCACGTCGTCGACCACGCCGTTGCCGTCATCGTCGATCCTGTTGCCCGCGATCTCGCCCGGATTGACCCACGCGTTCGCGGCGAGGTCCTCGTGCTTGTAGTTCACCCCGCCGTCGAGTACCGCCACCACGACATCGCGGCTGCCGACGGTGTCGTCCCACGCCGGCACGGCCGAGATGTCCGCACCGGGCGTGCCGCCGTTCTGGCCGGTGTTCGCGAGCGGCCACTGCTCGGCGAAGCGCGGGTCGTTCGGCACCGCCTCGGTGACGGCGGGGATGATGGCGTCGAACTCCGCGTAGAGCACGTCCGGGCGGTTCGCGTAGGCGCGGCGGACCGCCTCGGCCGAGCGACCGGCGTCGGGACGGACGAGCGCGAGGCCGGGCACGAGCGAGTCGAACCCACGCACCACGCGCGAGTGCGCGTTCGCGTGCGCGGCGGCTCGCGCGGACGCG
>VAUM01000115.1 GCA_005774595.1 Actinomycetota bacterium | reverse complement strand
ACCGCACGCCGCACCGGGCCCCAGTCGACCACGAGCTCGCCGCCGTCGACGTAGCGCGAGCCGATGACCAGATCCGCGCCGGCGCGTGCGCGTTCCACGAGCCCCGGCAGCACGTCGGGGTCGTGCGACAGGTCGGCGTCCATCGTGCAGACGAACTCGCCGCCGCGCGCGATCGCCGCCCGCAGGCCCTCGATGCTCGCGCGCGCGTAGCCCCGCGGGCCCGAGCGGTCGATGACGGTCAGCCTCGGCTCGCGCTCGGCCATGCCTTGGGCGATGGACCCGGTCCCGTCGGGCGAGTGGTCGTCGACCACCAGGACGTCGACCTGCGGCTCGAGCGCGAGCAGGCGCTCGACGAGGACCGAGATGTTCTCGGCCTCGTTGTAGGTCGGGACGACGACGGTCACACCGGACACGCGGCGCAGCCTCAGTCGGTCGGGAGCGTGTAGCCTGCGGGCGAATCCGAGTTCGCGACCCAGATCGTCACCACGGTGCCCCGCGGCTCGAAGCTGTCCGGGGCCGGCTCCTCGAAGTACACCCTGCCCACCGGCGCCGTCGTCGAGACGGGACCGGACTTGACCGTGACCTCGTAGCCGGCGGCGGCCAAGGCGGACTTCGCCGCCGCCTCCGTCATGCCGAGCACGTCCGGGACCCGTGGGCGGTTGTCGGGCGCCACGTAGTACTGGACGTCCGCGGCCTCTGCGCCGGTGCCCGTCGGGAGGGTGAACAGGTCCGCCTCACCCGTGGGCGTGCCGCCCTCGCCGTACGTCGGCCCGCCCGGTCCGGCGACAACGAGATCCTCGGCCAGGACCAGCGCGACCTCCGAGCCCTTCAGCGCATGACGCCCGCCGTCCGGCGCTTGGTCGACGATGGTGCCCGCCTCGCCGGGGAGCGCGGTCTGCGTCGCGATGTCGCCGACCGCGAAGCCCGCCTTCACGATGGCGGCCTTCGCGTCGTCGCGCTTCATGCCGACGACGTCGGGGACCTCGGCGCGCTGGGAGAGGATCCACCAGAGCAGGCACGCGAAGAGCAGGAGGAGGAGCACGGCCCCGATGGTCGCGACGACCCTGCGGTTGCCCAACGGGCCCTCGCCCGCCGGCTCTGCCACGAACATCTCCTCAGCGCTCATGCGCCGCCCTTCCCGACTCGGCCCGCGCCCGTGTCCGTTCGATTCTGCCACTACCGCGAGTGCAGCGGTATCACGTCTCTCCAACGAGGGAGGCCCGGCACGCGGCCGGGCCTCCGCAGAAGCCTGCGCAGCCTTCTGCTACCAGATCGTACCGCTCGCGTGGCACCTGAGGCAGATCGCGTCGTACTTGACGGTGCCCGTCTGGTTGAACGCGTCCGTCAGGAAGTACTTGCCCGCGGTGTAGTGCGGGTAGTTGTTGCCCGCGTTGATCGAGGCCGGGTTGCTCGCGCCCTCGTGGCAGTCGCGGCAGTTGTCCGACCGCGAGCTGTCCGTCGCGGTCAGGCTGACCAGGGACGCGGACACCGACGACGTCATGATGTGCGACGAGGTGTCGTAGCCGCCCGCCGAGATCGTCGAGTCGTGCGCCGTGATGTAGTTGCTCGTGTGGCAGTCCTGGCAGAACCACGGGTCGTAGTTCGCCGCGGTCACGCCGGACGGGACCGACGTCGAGTTCGACGGGTTCGGGTTCAGCTTCAGGATGTTGGTCGGCGTGGCGCCGCCGATCGCGTTCTTGCCGTGGACCGTGTGGCACGAGACGCAGGCCAGACCACCCGTGATGGTGTAGTCGTTGGCCGGGTCCCACGCGCCGTTGGTCGTGGTGGTGTCGTTCGAGTCCTGGATCTGGGTGTACGCCGCGCCCACGCTGTGCTCGAAGCCGGAATCGGCCGCGTACTTCGCGGGGTTGCTCTGGTACACCTGATAGATCGAGGTGAACGGACCGCCCACGTGGCAGTAGTCGCACGCGCCCGCACGGGTCGAGCGGAGCAGCGCCTCGCCGTTCATGTTGTTGGCTGCGTTCTCCGCACCGTGGATCGCGTGGCAGACCGCGCACTTGTTCGACGCGGTCGAGTAGCCGCCGTGCGGGCTGTCGCCGGCCGTGATCGGCGAGAACGCCTGCCAGCCCGAGAACGAGGTGGACGTGCCCGTCACCTTGCTCGTCGACGGGTTGTAGCCGGTCGTCACGTCGGTCCAGGTGCCGCCCGAGTACTTGTAGCACTGGATGGTCGACTCGTCGCCGACGATCTGCTTCACGTCGTACGGCATGCTCACTGACACGTTGCCCGTGAAGGTGCCGTCGAAGGTCAGGTTGTAGTAGCCGCCCGCAGGGGCATGCCCCGGGGGCGACGACGGCGACCCCCCGCCGACGACGTGCAACCAGTTGGCGGCGGTGACGTTGGCGAAGGTGAAGCCGATGCCGGCGTTGGTGGCGTTGACCGACACGTTGATGCCGGCGGGCACCCACACGTCCTCGCCGCCCCAGCCGGAGAACGTGGTCGTGTTGTTGGGCGCGACGCACGGGTTGCCGAGGAGGTCCTTCACCGTTGCGCCGCCATTGGGCACGGTGATGGTGTACACGGTCCCCGGAGTCTGGACGGATGTCGTCAGCCGGACCGTGTCCGCGTCCACGGCGCTCGTCGCGGTCACCGACAGCCCGTTGTCGACCGAGAAGTACGTGTAGTTGAGCGAACCCTGGGCGACCGGCTCGCTGAAGTTCACGTCGACGTGCGTGACGTCTACGGTGACCGCACTCGTGAGCGCCGGCCCGGTGACGTCCACGCCCGTGAACGAACCGGTGTTGTCGGGCGCGACGCACGCGTTGCCGGCGAGGTCGGTGACCGACGGGGCGCCGTTGTTCACGGTGACCGTGTAGAAGACCGCCGCCGACAGGGCAGAGCAGGTCACGCGCGCCACCTTGGCGGACTGGTACGCGGCTCCCGAGACACTGATGCCGTTGTCGATCGAGAAGTACGCGGCGTTCACGGAGCCGGCGGCGATGGTCTCGTCGAACGACACATCCACATGCGTGCTGTCGACCTGGGTCACGCCGCTCACCTTCGGCGGTGTGACGTCGGGGCCGGTGTAGGTGGCGTCGTTGTCCGGCGCGACCACCGCGTTGCCCGTCTGGTCGGTGACCGACGGGGCACCGCTCGCGACCGTGACGGTGTACAGCGTGCCCTGGCTAGTCGCCGAGGTCGTCAGACGGATGACCTTCGCGGAGACGGCCGACGTGCCCGTCACGGAGATCCCGTTGTCGATCGAGAAGTAGGTGTAGCTCGCCGAACCCGGGGAGTACGTCTCGTCGAACGAGATGTCCACGTGGGTCGCGTCGACCGGCGTGGCCGAGACGACCCTGGGCGGCTGGATGTCGGGCGAGACGAACTGCGCTGTGTTGTTCGGTGCGACGACCGGATTGCCCGCCAGGTCGGTGACGGAGGGCGCGCCGTCGTTCACGGTGACGGTGTAGGTGGTCGCCTGCTCGGACTGGACGGACGTCGTCAGACGGATGACCTTGGCGGAGACCGCCGAGGTGCCCGTGACCGAGGCCCCGTTGTCCAGCGTGAAGTACGAGAAGTTCGCCGAGCCCGGCGCGTAGGTCTCGTCGAAGGAGACGTCCACGTGGGTCTTGTCCACGTACGTCGCGCTCGAGACGGTCGGCGGCGTGACGTCCGGCTGGTAGTCCACGGTGACCATCATCTCGGAGACGCCGAGACGCGAGTCGGTGTCCCAGGTGGGCGTCAGGTACTCGACGTAGCAGTAGCACTGCGTCAAGAGGATGTTCGGGCTGAAGTCGGTGCTGTAGATGCCGAAGCCGCCGAGCGGCGTTGGACTTGAGCCGTTGACGTCCGCGACGGTCCACGCCGCGCCCCCGTTGCCGGGGTTGGTCGTCCAGACCTGGCGGTATGTGGTCCAGATGTTGCCGGGGTTGTTCGTGGTACTCGTGTACGTAGTGCTGTTCGCCCGGAGCATCGCGCCCACGTTGTTGGCGCCGGTCGTGATGTCGCGGACCACGTACACGACGTGCACGCTGATGCTGGTCGCACCACTGGGAACGGAGAACGCGCTATGCCCGAAGTGGACGTTGCCACCCGTGGCATTCGTGCCTTGGACGTAGTCAGTATCGCCGTTGTTGGTGGGGTACTCGTCGACTTGCGCCCACATCGGCTGCTGCGTGGCCACCGCAGAGAAGCCGGCGGCGGCACCGGTCGTGTTGGGTGAGCGCGTCTGGCTCGCGGTCACGCTGCCCTCGTCGTACCGCTTGTGAGCCAACGTGCCCTTCAGGTTCGTGACGTCGGTCCAGTCCCACGACGAGCCGTCGGGAGCGGTCGAGCTCGTGAAGGTGACGGTGGTCCACGCGGACGGCGTCTGGGCCGCGGTGCCCCAGATCTGGTTCGCGCCGTCGCTCATGCCGAGCTGATAGCTCTCCTGTACCGCGTTGAAGTCACGGACGGAGGCTGCGATCGTCACGCTCGTGATCGAGCCGACCATCGCGCCGGGGTCGTCCATGTCGACGACGCAGGTGTTGTTCTCGGAGGTGCTGACCGCATAGCTGGTCTGCCCGTCGGCCGTGTCGAGGTAGGTCGCCCACTGCCCGGCGGTCGGGGAGGTCACCCAACTGCCCGCGGACGAGACGCCGGAGGGGTGCAGCGACAGGAGCGCTGCGCCGCCGATCAGAGGGGCGATGACTGCCGCTGCCGCGGCCGCCACGATCAGCGCCGGCACGCCGATCTTGAACGCCTTGCTCCCGACGACCCTCTTCAGCGAACCCATCGACCATCTCCCCACACCCGAATGCCGTGCCCCGGGCGACGCTGACGCGCCGCGCCGAGCGCGGAAGCAACGAGCCGCTTCCACAGCTGATGCCGTGGACAGCGGCCCGACTGTCCCCTCTTGCTTTAACCTCCCCGGCTCCTGCAGAGAGCCGGAGACCCAGAAACACGCTCTATGAACCTTCGTTAACGCATACTGCCCGACGCTGGACGGCGTGTCAACTGCCCGCGGACGGCTCTCTCCTATGTACGCGCGCGAGCGCGCGCGAGCCCGCGCTCCCGATCGCGCACGTCAGCGCCCCGCCGGCTCACGGCGCGGCCGCCTCCCTCAGCGCACGCTCGAGCGCGTCGGCGAAGTGCTCGCGGTCCTCGTCCGTGAACGGGGCGGGGCCCCGCGTGCGGCGGCCGGCCCGGCGCTCGCGCGCCTCGGCGTGCCGCACCTCCATCTCGATGTCGATCGTCGCCTTCGTGTAGCGCCGCCCCCGCACCCCCACGGCGTGCGCGTCCCGGCCGAGCGCCATCGCAGCCAGGCCGATGTCCTGCGTGACCACGACGTCGCCGGGCTGCAGACGCTCGACGATCGCGAAGTCGGCCGCGTCACGGCCGCCGGAGACCTGGACCGCCTCGACCCCGGTGCGCTCCGCGTGCCGCGCGAGGTTCTGGGTGCCGTTGCCCACCACCACCACCGGCACACCGCGCGACCGCGCGGCGGCGATCGCCTCGCGGGTGACGGGGCACGCGTCAGCGTCGATGTACAGTGTCGTCATACGGGCGAGGGCGGGGCTGGTACC
>VAUM01000114.1:3751-5532 GCA_005774595.1 Actinomycetota bacterium | reverse complement strand
GACGTCGCCACCGCGTTCCTCTTCGCGTCCGCGCTCATCATGTGGGGGCTCATCCGGCGCGCCGAGCGGGCGGGCGGTGCAGCCCTCGACGGCCTTCGCTCCGCGCGCCCGATGCTCACGAAGCTCGCGGCCGCTGCGCTGGCGTGGATCGTCATCGGCGGCATCCCGCGCACCGTGTTCTTCACGCGCGTCGAGTACGACCCCGGCCGTGTGCCCGGGCTCGTGGTGGCGCTCGGCGTGAAGCACGCGCTCATGTTCACGGCCGTCGCGCTCGGCGTGTGGCTGTGGCGCCGCGCGGACCGGTTGCTGCGCGCGCCCGAGGCGCGCGGCGAGTGAGCGCGGCGCTACCCGACTGGCCCAGGACGCTCGAGCCGTTCGGCCCCCTCGTGCCGCTCGCGACCGAGTTCTTCGACCGCACGCCCGACGCCGTCGCCCGCGACCTTCTCGGCAAGGTGCTCCTGAGCCGCGCTGAGGGCGTCGTCACGGGCGGGCGCATCGTCGAGGCCGAGGCGTACCTCGGAAGCGGCGACGAGGGCTCTCATGCGGCCACGCGCGGTGTCACGAAGCGCAACGCGGTGATGTACGGGCCGCCGGGCACCGTCTACGTCTACTTCACCTACGGCAACCACCACATGCTCAACCTCGTCTGCGACGCGGAAGGCACCGCGGGCGCCGTGCTCGTGCGCGCGCTCGAGCCGCTGGCCGGTGTGGAGACGATGGCGCAGCGGCGCGGCGGTCGGCGCGCGGCGCACGGGATCGCGAGCGGTCCCGGCCGCCTCGCGCAGGCCCTCGGCGCGGACCTCGCCGACAACGGCACGACGCTGCACGTGGGCCGCCTCGCCGTGTTCGATGCGCCGGCGCCGCCCGAGCGAGTCGTCTCGACCGGCAGGATCGGCCTGTCGCGTGGGCACGAGGCCGAGTTGCGGTACCTTCTCGAAGGCGACGCGTTCGTCTCGCGGGCGAGCCCGGGAGCGCGGACCGCGAAGCGCAGACGGACCCAAGGGACGGGAGACCCGCGATGAAGCTCGCCGAGATCCACCGGATAGCCGTGGAGCAGGGGATCGCGGCGGACCCGCGCGGCCGGGAGGAGATCGAGCGGGTCCTGGCGGCCGAGCAGTCCGGCTACGACAAGCTCGACGATGCCGAGCGGGAGTTCTTCGAGGCCGAGCGCCTCACCAACCCGTTCGCGGACACGCGCATCAACGCCGGCGACCCCGAGGCCGAGGTGCGCGGCATGATCGTCGGCATCGACATGGAGGTCGGCGAGGTCCTGCTCGCGGACCGACTGCGCGACGGCGGCGAGCCGATCGACCTCGTGTTCTCGCACCACCCCGAGGGCTTCGGGCTCGCGCGGCTCGACCTGGTGATGGGCATGCAGGCCGACCTGTGGGCGGCTCAGGGCGTCGGGATCGGCACGGCCGACGCGCTCATCGGGCCTCGGGCCTCGGAGATCCGCCGCAAGATCATGCCCGCGAACCACTACCGCGCGGTGCAGGCGGCCGAGTTGCTCGGGCTCGCCATGATGTCGTGTCACACGCCGGCAGACAACAGCGTCCAGCGGTTCGTCCAGGAGTTCGTGGACCGCGAGAAGCCCGAGACGCTCGACGCGCTCGTGACGGCGCTGCGCGCGATCCCCGAGTACGCGGACGCCGCCCGGAAGGGCTGCGGCCCGCACCTCGTGTGCGGTGCCGGTACGGCGCGCCCCGGCCGCATGGTGGCCGACATGACCGGCGGCACGGAAGGCCCCATCGAGGCGCTCGACCGCCTCAGCCACGCGGGCG
>VAUM01000114.1:0-3741 GCA_005774595.1 Actinomycetota bacterium | reverse complement strand
GCGTGGACACGCTCGTGGGCATGCACTACTCCGAGGAGCACAAGAAGCGCGCCGAGGAGTTGAAGATGAACCTCGTGATCGCCGGGCACGTGTCGAGCGACACGCTCGGCATGAACCTCGTGCTCGACGAGATAGAGAAGGCCGGCGAGGTCGCCATCGTGTGCACGTCGGGGATGCTGCGCGTGAAGCGCTGACGCGCAGCCGCGCCAGCCGACGAACGAAGGCCCCGCAACAGTGCTGCCGGGGCCTTCGCGTCAGGGCGTGGTCGGTTCGCTGGGAGGCGGCTCGGGAGGCGGCTCCGGCTCCGGCTCCGGTGTAGGCTCCGGCACCGGCTGCGGTGTCGGCTTTGGCGCGGGCTTGGTCGGCGCCACGGTGGCGCTCGTCGCCTTCTTGCGGGCCGCCCACGCGCTCTTCCATTTGTACTTCGGCGCGGGGAACGCCTTGAAGTCGATCTTCGGCTCGGTCGCCATCGCCGGTTTCATGTACTTCGCCCAGATCGGCGCGGCCACCTTGCCGCCGTAGCCGCGGATGCCGTGGACCGTGTACATCGGGATCTCACGCTTGTAGTAGCCGACCCACACCGCGGTCGAGAGCTGCGGCGTGTAGCCGCAGAACCACGCGTCGCGCATCGACTGCGAGGTGCCGGTCTTGCCTGCCGCGGGCCTGCCGATCCTCGCGCCGGTGCCGGTGCCGCCCGTGATGACGCCCTTGAGCACCTGCGTCGTCGCGTACGCGATCGACGGCGAGATCGCCTGCTTGCCCGCGACCTTGTGCTCGAACAGCACCTCGCCGTCGGGCCCCACGATCTTGGTGATGGGTGTGGGCGCCACGTAGACGCCGTTGTTCGCCAGCGTGCCGTACGCCGACGCCATCTCGAGTGTGGAGACGTTCTGGCTGCCCAGTGCGATCGAGTAGAGCGCCGGGATCTTCGTCGTGATGCCCATGCGCTTGGCGGTGAGCGCCACCTTCTCGGCGCCGAGTTCCTTGATGAGACGGGCGTAGGCGCAGTTCACGGACTTGTGCGTTGCTGCCGCGAGTGTGATGTAGCCGCCCGAGCCGCCGGTCACGTGCCACGGCCTGCCGCCCGTCGCGATGTACGCCGGCGACGAGCCGTCGATGTAGCGGTTCGGCGGCATGCCGTTCTCGAGCGCCGTGACGAGCACGAACGTCTTGAACGACGAGCCCGGCTGCCGCTTGCCCTGCGTGGCGAGGTTGAACTTGTTCACGGCGTAGTTCTCGCCGCCGACCATCGCGACGATGTGACCGTTGCGAGGGTCGATCGAGGTGAGCGCGCAGTCCGGGTCGTCGGCGCGGTTCAGCGAGTTGAACACCGCGTTCTCGGCGTACCTCTGCCGCTTGGTGTCGAGTGTCGTGTAGACCTGCAGCCCGCCCTTGAACACGACCGAGAGCGGGTAGCGGTCGAGCAGCTCCTTGCGTACGTGCGCGACGAAGTAGTGGGCCTGATAGATGCCTTGGTCCGGGCGCTTCAGGCGCTCGAACCGCAGGGGCGCATCTTTCGCTTCGGCGGCTGCGGCGGCGGTGATGTAGCCGTTCTCGACCATCGCGTCGAGCACCTCGGCCTGCCGCCGCTTGGCGCCCTCCATGTTGTCGTACGGGCCGAGCCGGCTGGGAGCCTGCGGAAGGCCTGCGAGCAGCGCGGACTCCGCGAGGCTCAACTCCGAGCAGCGCTTGCTGAAGTACGTCTGCGAGGCGGCCTCGACGCCGTACGCACCCTCGCCGAAGTACACCCCGTTGAGGTACAGGTTGAGGATCTCGTCCTTGCTGCGGCGCTTCTCGAGTTCCCGCGCGATGAACATCTCACGCACCTTGCGCGCGAACGAGATGTCGAACTGCTCGTCGGCGAGCACGGTGTTGCGGACGTACTGCTGGGTGATGGTCGAGGCGCCTTCCTCGGCGCTGCCGGCGATGATGTCCTTGACCGCCGCGCGCGCGATGCCGGCGATGTCGATGCCGGGGTGCTGGTAGAAGCGCTCGTCCTCGACGGCGACCGTCGCGTCCTTGAGGTCCTGCGAGATCTCCTCGAACTTCACGACGGTGCGGTTCTCGAGGTAGAAGCTCGCGAGCAGTTTGCCGTCGGCGGAGTACACGAGGGTCGGCTGGGCCACCTGGAACGCGGTGGGGGATTCGTAGTCGGGGAGGTCTTTGAGCCAGGTCTGCACGTACGCGTACGCTGTCGCCACGCCGGCCAGGGCGATCAGCAGCGTTGCGACCAGTCCGACGACGGCGAGTCTCAGCAGCACCTTCACCGACTGGCCGTGCTTGCGGCGCATCATGCGGCGACGCCTTGACATCCTTCTCCTTCCGCATCCAGCCTGACATTGTGACGCGCACGCGAGCCCGCTGCCAACCCCGACACCGTCCCGTCACCTGCGATGGCCACATCTTCCACGCCTCCCAGACGCGTCCCCGAGCTGCTCGCGCCCGCCGGCGGGGTGGACGCGCTGCGCGCCGCGGTCAACAACGGTGCCGACGCGGTCTACCTCGGCATGCGCGAGCTCAACGCTCGCCGGGGCGCCGAGAACTTCGACGCCGGCTCGCTCGCGGACGCGTGCCGCTACGCGCACCTGCGCGGCGCGCGGGTCTACCTGACCGCGAACGTGCTCGTGCGCGATGACGAGCTCGGCGCCGCCCTCGCGCTGGTGGCCGAGGCGTGGGCCGTCGGCGTCGACGCGGTGATCGTCCAGGACCTCGGGCTGCTCGCCGAGGTGCGGCGCGCGCTCCCGGAGCTGCGCGTGCACGCGTCCACCCAGATCGGCGCGCACAACACGGCGACGGTGCGTGCGCTCGCGGCGCTCGGGGCGGCGCGGGTCACGCTCGCACGGGAGCTGACGGTCGCCGAGGTCGCGGTGCTCGCCGCGCACGGCGTCGAGGTGGAGTCGTTCGTGCACGGCGCCCTGTGCTTCGCGTACTCCGGCCAGTGCCTGCTCTCGTCGGTCGTCGGGGGGCGCTCGGCGAACCGCGGGCTGTGCGCCCAGCCGTGCCGCCTTCCGTACGCGCTGCTCGATCCGTCCGGCGCGACGGCCGCCGAGGCGCACCTGCTGTCCACGCGCGACCTGTGCGGGCTCGAGGCCCTGCCGAGGCTCATCGCGGCCGGTGTGGCCGCGCTCAAGATCGAGGGCCGCATGAAGTCGCCCGAGTACGTCGCGCTCGTCACGGGCGTCTACCGCGCCGCGCTGGACCGCGCGGCGGCGGACCCGGACGCGTTCGAGGTCCTGCCGGCCGAAGAGGCAGTGCTCGCCGAGGCGTTCTCTCGCGGCTTCTCGACCGCGTACCTCGACGGCATCCGAGACGACCGGATGATGAGCGTGAAGCGCCCGAACAACCGCGGGGTGCCGGTGGGCCGCATCGTGTCAGCGTCCGGCGCCGAGGCGGTCATCGCGTTCGACCGGGCGGTCGAGTCCGCGGACACGATCGAGGTGTGGACCGGCTCCGGGCGGTTCGCCCAGCGGCTCAGCGAGGTGGCGGTCGGCGGCGTGCCGGCGCGCAGCGTGCCCGCCGGCTCGCGCGCGACCGTGCGCATCGAGGGCCGCGCCGGCAAGGGTGACCGCGTCGTCCGCGTCGCGAACGCGGCGCTGCTCGACGCCGCCCGGCGCACGTTCGCGGACGGGGCGCCCGCCTCACTCGTCCCCGCCGACGTGGCCGTGACGCTGCGTATCGGTGAGCCGCTGCGAGTCGCACTGACGGCGCGCGGCGTGACCGGCGAGGCGAGCGGGCCGCCCG
>VAUM01000113.1 GCA_005774595.1 Actinomycetota bacterium | reverse complement strand
CTGCCGCAGCGCCTCCTCGGTGGCGGTGATGATCACCGGCAGCGTCAGGCACGCCAGCGTGAGCGAACCGGCGAGCACCGACTTGCGCATGTGGAACTGGATGACGAACAGCGCGAGGCCGAACAGGCCGTAGACGATGGACGGCACCCCAGCCATGTTCGCGATCGCGAGCCGCAGCACGCGGGTCACCGTGTTGCGCGGGGCGTATTCGGACAGGTAGACGCCCGCCGAGACCCCGACGGGCAGCGCGATGAACGCCGTGACGGAGGTCAAGAGGAACGAGCCGAGGATCGCCGGCGAGATGCCGCCGGCGGTCATGCTCTTGCGCGGGATGTCGGTGAGGAACGTCCACGAGATCGATCCGGCGCCGCGTACGAGGACGTAGCCGACCACCAGCACGACCGAGAGCAGCGCGACGGCCGCCGCCCCGCCCGTCACAACGCGCGCGACCGCCTCAGCGACCCTCGCCCTGCGCGCGCGCGTCATCGCCGCCACCGCTTCCGTTGCCGCTCGAGCACGACGTCTGCCGCCAGGTTCACGGCGAACGTCGCGCCGAACAGCACCAGCCCCATGGCGAACAGCACCGAGTAGTGCAGTCCGCCGAAGACGACCTCGCCCATCTCGCCGGCCATCGTGCCGGTGAGCGTGCGGGCCGACACGAGCGGCGAGGCCGCGATCTCACCGGAGTTGCCGGCGAGCATCAGCACGACCATCGTCTCGCCTATCGCGCGGCCCAAGCCGAGCATCACGGCCGCGAGTATCCCCGACGACGCCGACGGCACGACCACCTTGTAGGCCGTCTGCCAGCGCGTGTTGCCGAGCGCGAGCGACCCTTGGCGCAGATCGGCCGGGACCGCGTGCAGGGCGTCCTCGGCGATCGAGATGATCGTCGGCAGGCACATGATCCCGACCATGATGCCGGCGGACAGCGCCGTCAGCCCCGTCTCGATCCCGAACAGCGCCTTGACCTGCGGCACGAGCAGCTTCAGCCCGATGAGCCCGAGCACCACCGAGGGCACCGCCGCCATGAACTCGATCACCGACTTCGCGACGTCCTTGATCCGGCGCCCCGCGAACTCGGAGATGTAGACCGCGGCGCCGACGCCGAGCGGGACGGTCAACGCGAGCGCCACCGCCGTGACCCACAGCGAGCCGGCCTCGCTCGGCAGGAAGCCGAAGCGCGGAGGGTCGCTGGTCGGGAACCACGAGTCGCCCGTCAGCATCGCGGCGAGACCGACCTCGCGCAGCGCCCGGAGCGCGTTCGCGGCGAGGAAGACCGCGATCGCGATGAGCACCGCGATCGCGGCCCACCCCGTGAGCGCGATGCAGGCCCGGACAACGCCCTCGGCCGCCCGGCGCAACGATGCCGGGCGGCCGCGGCGGGTCCGCCTGTTGTGTGCGGATGTGTCCGTCACTAGTTGATCTTCACGAAGCCCTGCTCCTCGACGACACCCTGGCCGTCCGCGAGGATCCAGTCGAGATAGGCCTTGGCCACACCTTCCGGCGCGCCGTTGCTGTACATGAACAGCGAGCGCGACAGCGGGTAGCTGCCGTCGGCGACCGTGGCGATGGTCGGCTCGATGTTCTCGAGCTGCACGAGCTTCACCTCAGCGCCCGCGTTGGCGGCGTAGCCGATGCCGACGTAGCCGATTGCCGCGTCGTTGCCCTTGACCTCGTCGACGATCGCCTGGGTCGAGGCGAGGTTGCGCATCGACTTGGCGTACTCCTTCTCCTTACCGACGACCTCCTCCTTGAAGTACTCGTACGTACCCGAGGAGGTGTCGCGGCCGAGCAGGACGATCGCCTTGTCGGCGCCGCCGGCGTCCTTCCAGTTCGTGATCTCGCCGCGGTAGATCTTGCCGAGCTGCTCGACGGACAGGTTCGTCACGCCGTTGGCCGGATTGACCACGACGCAGATGCCGTCGAGCGCCACAGCGGCCTCGACCGGAGTGACGCCTGCGGCGGTCGCCTGCGTCTTCTCCTCATCCTTCATCCCACGCGACGCGTCGGCGAAGTCGACCGTGCCGTTGATGAGCGCGGCGATGCCGTTGCCCGAGCCGCCGCCCTTGACCGACACCATGACGCCGGGGTTGGCCTCCTGGAACTTCTCCGCCCACGCCTGCGCGAGATTGACCATCGTGTCCGAACCCTCGACCGTGATCGAGCCGGAGAGCGCCGGCTTCTCCTCGGCGGCCGGGGTCGTGGCGGGCTTGCACCCCGCGGCGGCGAACGCGCCTGCGGTCATCACCGCGGCGAGCCCGAGCATGACGAGCTTCGTACCCTTCACAGCGTTCTCCTTAGAGTCAGATACAGATTGGTCGGCGACGGGCGCCCGCCGCCGCACCGCATGCTCGCAGGCTGCCGAGCCCGAGTGGTTGCACGAATGTGAATTCCGCGACACGATTGTTAAACGTTCGTTTCACGGCTTGCGCTGACGCGGACGCGCACGCATCATCGGTGCGTCGTGGAGCACTCCGGGAAGGGCGAGCATGGCAAGCATCTTGGTCGTCGAGGACGACCCCATCATTCGGCAGACGGTCGAATACGCACTGCGCCGCGCGGGCTTCGAGGCGCTCGGCGCGGCCGACGGAACCACCGGGATCGAGGCGGCCCGCTCGCAGAGCCCTGATCTGATCCTGCTCGACCTCATGCTGCCCGGGCTCGACGGCTACGAGTTCCTCGCGATGCTGCGCGAGACCGACGCACAGGTCCCGGTCATCATGGTCACGGCGCTTGACACCGACCAAGACAAGGTCCGGGGCCTCGACGCGGGCGCGGACGACTACGTGACCAAACCCTTCTCCACCGAGGAGCTGCTCGCGCGCGTGCGCGCGAACCTGCGCAGGACGCGCGAACGCGCGATGCTGTCGAACAGCGGCGTCATCGAGATCGGCGACCTCGTCATCGAGCCGGCCGAGTTCCGTCTCACCGTCGCGGGCCATCCGGTCAAGGTCCGCCTGAAGGAGTTCCAACTCCTTCTCGCGCTGGCGGCCGAGTCCGGCTCGCTGCTCACCCGTCACACGATCGCGCGCCGCGTGTGGGGGTACGAGCACCTGTCGTCGTCACGCACGATCGACGTCCACGTCCGGAGACTGCGCGCGGCGATCGACGAGTACTCCGCCTACGAGTACATCCACACCATCCACGGCCTCGGCTACCGTCTCGAGCCCGTGCCGAAGGACGGCGCGGCGCTGTCGTCCGCGACACCGGAGCCGAGCGGGAGGCGCCGAGCTGGAGGCGCCGGCGCGTGACCAAGCTGCGTGACATCCTCGGCTCGTACCGCGTACGCGTGCTCGCCGGCTCCGTGGCCGCGCTCGCGCTCGTGGGCGCCGCGTGGTTGTGGACGCTCTACGCCCCGCTGTCCGCCGCTGTCGTCGCGCGACAGGAGACCGACCTGCGGGCGGTCGCTCAAGCGGGCGCCCTCGCCCTGCCCGCGCAGTCTCCCGACGCACAGCGGTTCGCGACGCAGCTCACGCAAGGGACGGATCTCCGCGCGACCATCGTCGCTTCTGACGGGACGGTGCTGGCCGACACGCAGGAGTCACCCGCCAAGATGGAGAACCACGCCGACCGCCCGGAGATCCGTGCTGCGCTCGGCGGACAGGTGGGCGTCGACCGGCGCGTCAGCCGCACGCTCGGGCGCGCGTACCTGTATGTGGCGGTCCCGGCCGAGTACCTGGGCTCCCCCGTCGCACTGCGCGTCTCAGAGCCCGCCGACCTCGTCTCGTCACTGACCGCCGACTGGCGCCGCAACGGGCTGCTGCTGCTCGGCGTCAGTCTCACGATCGCGATCGCCGCAGCCGCGTGGCTCGGCAGCCGGACCTCGGCGAGCGTCACGAGGCTGGCTGAGACGGCTCGCGCCATGGCCGAGGGAGACCTGACCGCCGCCGTCTCGCCGGAGCCCGGCGAGCTCGCAGTGCTCTCGGTCGCCCTGACCGACCTCTCACGTCAGATGCGCGCCCGCCTCGACGACCTCGAGGCCGAGCAGCGCACGGTACGCACGGTCCTCGACGGACTTCCGGACGCCCTCTTCCTGCTGCATGGCGAAGGTGTGCGGCTCGCCAACCGGGCGGCGTCAGCCCTGTTCCGGCAGCCGTACGGCGGCTGGCGCGGCAGACAGCTCGCCGAGTGCGGCCTGCCCGCGGGCGTCATCGCTTCGGTCGGACGCGCGAAGGCATCGTCCGGTCCGCTGACCGAGGAGTGCCCCCCGGACCCGACCGGCCGCGTGCTGCGGGTGACGGTGGTCCCGCTGGGCGCGCAGGAGGGCGAGGTCCGCACGCTCGTCGCGATCGCCGACGTCACCGAACGCGCGCGGCTGGACGCCGTCCGCCGGGACTTCGTCGCGAACGCGAGCCACGAACTCAAGACCCCCACCGCTGGCATCCAGCTGCTCGCCGAGGCCGCAGCCGCGGCCGCTCGTGACGGCGACGACGCGCAGGCGGTCGCATTCGCCGAGCAGATCGAAGGCGAGACCGTCCGCCTCCGGCACCTCGTGCTCGACCTGCTCGACCTCTCGCGGCTCGAGACCGACCGCGCGGACGGCGAGTCGGCCAACGTGCGTGACGCGATCGAACTCGCCCTGCTCGGTCACCGCAAGGCCGCCGCTGAGAAGGGGTTGACGCTCGACTTCGTCAACGACGCCTCGACCGGCGACGTCTACGTGCCCACCGACGGCACCGACCTCGCCGTCGCGCTCTACAACCTGATCGACAATGCGATCACCTACACGGAGCGTGGCGGCGTGACCGTGCGCCTCAGCGTCGCGCACGGGAACGTGGAGGTCGCCGTCGCGGACACCGGCGTCGGGATCCCCGCCGCCGACCTGACGCGGGTCTTCGAGCGGTTCTACCGGGTGGACCGGGCGCGCTCACGCGAGAGTGGAGGGACCGGCCTCGGCCTCGCACTCGTCAAGCACGTCGCCGAACGCTCGGCCGGGAGCGTCGAGGTCGAATCGACGCCCGGCGCCGGTTCGACCTTCACCCTGCGGTTCCCGCTCGCGGGCTGACCCTCACGCCTGGAGCATCTGTTCAGCGAGATCGCGCAGCGTCTCGGCTCGTCGCACCACTTCGTGCATGTCCTCCAAGTCCGCGCCGGCTCCGTTCGCATCGGCGTGCTCCTGGACGCCGAGAGCGTGCCGTGCGGCCACTCCGACCCCTTCCGCCTGGAAGATGACCACCCCGGCCATCTCGCGCATCACGGCGACGCGCCCGGCGAGCGCCTCCTTCATCGCCTCGACCGCACGCGTGAGAGCGCCGATCTCGTCCGCGGTGTGCCGCGGGAGTCCGGCGTCCGCCCGGCCGGCGGCGACCTCCTCCGCGTAGCGGCGCGCTCGACCGAGCGGCACGGCGATGGTCCGATACAGCCAGGCGGACGCGGCCAGCGTGACGAGCGCCCCGAGCGCGATCGCCCAGACCGTCACCTTCCATGCACTCTCGCGAGTCTGCACGGCCCTGTCCGTCGCCAGTCGCGCCTCCGTGTCCGCGTCGTTGGCGATCACACGCAGCGTGCCGGCGCTCAGCGCCTCGCCGAGCGAACGGACCCGGTCCCTGAGCGCCGAGTCGCCGAGCGCCGCCAGGTCCGGCGGAAGCCCGAGGGTCGTG
>VAUM01000112.1 GCA_005774595.1 Actinomycetota bacterium | reverse complement strand
TGCGCGATGTGTGGCTCCTACTGCGCGATGCGCGTCGCGACGGAAGCGGCCGAACGCGCCAACCGCACCGGGGTGGCGGCGGACGGCGCCTGTGCCCATGCCAGGGAGGGCGAGCACGCGTGCGGCTGACGGTGAACGAGCGACAGATGCACGCCGAGCCGGGCGAGACCGCGTTCTCGCTGCGCGACCGCGTCAAGCCCGGCGCCGACATCGTCATCGTCAACGGGTTCGCCGCGAGCCCGTCCACGCCGCTCGCAGACGGTGACACCATCGCTCTCATCCGTCGCGGCGAGGTCCCGTCGACAGACGAGTTCGAGGCGGTGATGGTCGCTCGGCACACGCCTGGCGTGCACGGGCGCGTGCGCGATGCCACCGTCGGCATCGCCGGGCTTGGCGGGCTCGGCTCGGCCGTCGCGGTCGCCCTTGCGCGGGTTGGACTGGGGCGGCTGGTGCTAGCTGACTTCGATGTCGTGGAGCCGTCGAATCTCAACCGGCAGTGCTACTTCGCCGACCAGATCGGCATGCGCAAGACCGAAGCACTCGCTGACACGCTCGCCCGAGTGAATCCCTGCGTGGCGGTCGAGGCACACACGATCGAGGTGACACCGGGGAACGTCGGCGCGCTGTTCGCGCGAGTGGATGTGATGGTCGAGGCGCTCGACGCAGCTGAGCGCAAGGCGATGCTGGTGACATCGTTCCTTGCGGAGGTGGCTGACGTGCCAGTCGTTGCGGCGTCGGGACTCGCTGGAGCGGACGGTGCGAACAGTGTTCGGACGCGTCGTGCTGGATCGCGCCTGTGGCTCGTCGGTGACGAGACGGCCGAGGCGTCGACGGGCACAGGGCTGATGTCGCCCCGCGTCGGCGTGGCCGCGCATCATCAGGCGAACGCTGTGCTGCGGCTGCTTCTCGGGGCGGACCCCGAGTCGTGAGCGCGTCTGGATACGGGAGGAGATGCGGATGAAGGTGCATGTCAACGGCGACCCGCGTGCTACCTGCGCGACGACCGTCGCCGACCTCCTCGCTGAGCTGGGGGTGGATCCGGCACGCGTGGCGGTCGAGTTGGAGCGGACGATCGTCGCGCGTGAGGCGTTCGAGACGACGCCGCTCGCCGAGGACGCCCGTGTCGAGGTCGTCCGGTTCGTCAACGGCGGGTAGGAGGAGGGGCGATGAGCGACTCATTGGGTGTGCTTCCGTCGGACGACCGGCTTGCCATCGGCGACCGTGCGTTCGGCTCGCGCCTCCTGCTCGGCACCGGCAAGTTCCCGTCGACCACAGCGATGCTCGAGGCCGTCGCCTCGTCGCGCTCCGAGGTCGTGACCGTGGCGCTGCGCCGCGTGGATCTGGATGACCCGGGCGACGAGGTCTCCCGCTCGCTCGAGGGGACGGATGTCCTCCTGTTGCCGAACACCAGCGGCGCACGCGACGCCGACGAGGCGGTCCGCCTCGCCCGGCTCGCCCGTTCGGCCGGTTGCGAGCCGTGGGTGAAGCTCGAGGTGACGCCCGACCCACACTGGCTGTTGCCTGATCCCGTCGAGACGTTGCGCGCCGCCGAGATGCTCGCGGCCGAGGGATTCACCGTGCTGCCGTACATCAACGCCGACCCGGTCCTGGCCAAGCGGCTCGAGGACGTGGGAGCGGCCGCGGTGATGCCACTGGGGGCGCCGATCGGCACGAACAAGGGCGTCACGACGCGCGAGCAGGTCGGCATCATCATCGAGAACGCACGTGTCCCGGTCGTCGTCGACGCCGGGCTTGGCGCGCCGTCGCATGCGGCCGAGGCGATGGAGATGGGCGCTGACGCGGTGCTGGTGAATACGGCCATCGCGGTGGCAAGCGACTGCGCGGCGATGGCGCGCGCCTTCGCGCTGGCGGTCGAGGCGGGGCGCTCCGCGTGGCGCGCGGGGCTCGCGCCGCGGCGCGACACGGCGGAGGCGTCGAGCCCACTGTTCGGGCTGCTGGGGGCATAGGTGACGACGCCGTTCGCCGAGGAGTTGGAGCGGTATGCACCGGCAGTGCTTGCCGACGCGCTCGAGGCCGCCACGGTGGCCGACGTCGAGCGCGCGCTCTCCGCTGCCCGCCCCGGCCCGATCGACGCCGTCGCGTTGCTCTCGTCGGCGGCAGCGGGGATGTTGCCGGCGCTCGCGCAGCGCGCACGCGAGATCACGCTGCGCCACTTCGGCCGGACCGTGCAGCTCTTCGCCCCTCTCTACGTTTCGAACGCGTGTGACAACGCGTGCGTCTACTGCGGGCTCAGCTCAGCGAACGCCAAGGGTCGCCGAACGCTCACGGCCGACGAGATCGAGCGCGAGGGGCAGGCGCTGCACGCGCGAGGATTCCGCCACGTGCTCGTGGTCTCGGGTGAGTCGCCGTCGTCGTTCGGCGAGGACGATCTTGAGAATGGCCTGCGGCGTCTCGCGGCACTCTTCCCCTCCATCTCGATCGAGGTCTTCCCGCTGGGTGAGGACGGGTATCGACGGGCCGTGACGGCGGGCGCCGACGGGCTCGCGCTCTACCAGGAGACGTACGACCGCGAGCTGTATGCCCGGCTGCACCCGGTGGGGAGGAAGCGCGACTTCGACGCACGTCTCGCTGCTCCCGAGGCAGCAGCGCGGGCGGGGATGCGGCGTCTCGTCCTTGGCAGTCTGCTCGGGCTGCGCGACTTCCGCCTCGACGGGGTGTGCATGGCGCTGCACGCCCGGCGCCTGGCCCGGACCGACTGGCGGACGCACGTCTGCTTGTCGTTCCCGCGGATCCGTCCGGCCGAGGGCGGCTTCATGCCGCTCTCGCCGGTCTCCGACCGCGATCTCGCGCATCTCGTCTGCGCCATGCGTATCGCCCTGCCGCACGCCGGCCTCACGCTGTCGACCCGCGAGCCCGCCGCGCTGAGGGACGCGCTGCTCGGCGTGGGCATCACGCACGTCAGCGCGGGTTCGCGTACCGCGCCCGGTGCGTACGCTTGCGGAGCCGATGAGCTTGCGCAGTTCGAGGTGCACGACACGCGTAGCCCGGAGGAGATGTGCGAGTCGATCCGTGCGGCGGGCTTCGACCCGGTGTGGAAGGACTGGGACGCAGGGTTCCGGGCAGCGGGGGCGGGGGCATGAACTCGCGACCTCGGATGCTCCTCGTCGGCGGGCTCGACCCGAGCGTCGGTGCCGGGGTGCTGCTCGACGCCTTCGTCGCGGCGCGTCTGGGCTTCCAACCGGTCGTCGTCACGACGGTCGTCACAGCGCAGGACTCCGCGGAGTGGTATGGCTCAGAGGTCGTCGGCGAGGAGGCTGTCCGCGGTCAGCTGCGCGCCGCCGCCGCGGACGGCTCCCTGGCCGGTGTGAAGATCGGGGCGTTGGGATCAACGGCCAATGCGCGCATCATCGCCGAGGCCCTGCGCGCGTGGCACCCGCCCGCCGTGGTCGTCGACCCGGTGATCGAGAGCAGTAGCGGCGGTGCCCTCGCCGATCGTGCCGCGGTCGGCGAGCTGTTCCCGCTCGCGGACGTCGTCACCCCGAACGCCGCCGAGGCGCTTCTGCTGGCCGGCACCGGTCCAGATGTCGGGGCCGCAGCGGCCCTGCTCGCCGAACGCCGCAGGGGAGATGTCCTCGTCACCGGGCTGCCCGCAGACGCGGGGCACGCCGCTGACCTCCTCGTGGCGCCGGACGGCACGTCGACGACGCTCGTGCATGAGTGCCTTGAGGGAATCGGCGATCCTCGGGGCACGGGCTGCATGTTCTCCACCGCCCTCGCGTGCCGCCTCGCGGGGGCGGTGGAGGGAGGCGAGGCCCGAAGCCGACCCAAGGACGCGGTGCGGCTCGCGCAGCAGGACCTCGTCGCGTTGTTGCGCTCCGTCGCACGGATCGGGCGGGGACGGCTGCAGGTCGATCTCGCTGCCGCTCTCTTGACGGCACCGCCGCAGGTCCTGGATCAGTGCCATCAGCAAGCCACCTCGAACGCCGAGGCATCCAGATGAACGTGCCGACACGAAGCTCGGGGCGGCGCCGGTTCTGAAGCAGCCAGTCCGGGAAGTACCTGCCGCTCCTGAGCTTGGGCACCTTCAGGCCGATCGTGCCGACCCGGGTGTCGAAGTCGCGCTCCCGGTACCCGTTGCGGGAGTTCACGCGCTCGTCGCTGCGCTCGCCGTAGTCCGCTCCGCACAGCGAGTCGGTCTCCGCGCCGATGAGCTCCTCGGCGAACACGTGCAGCATCTCGCGCATCAGGTCGGCGTCGCCTTCGGCGAGCGCCTTGCGAAGCCACGCGAGTCGGTCGATGTTGTCCTCGGTCACTGTCTCCTCCTTCTTGAGTCCTGGTCGACTTCGAAGAATGGAGCAGTGGCCGCCTCTTGTCGGGCGGCCGTCAGACCCCCATACACCACTCCCGCGCGCGCGGCCTCTCCCACCCGTGCGCGACGGCATGCCGTTCGCCGATGCGTCGGGTGCGGTCGGCATCACCGACACGCCATTCGTCGGCGGTCGCTTGCCGAGCGGTCGTCGCTGGTAGATGCTATTGACCCGCGTCACGGGGCCGGCACCCCGGGAGACGCGATCGTCGGCCCTTGCGACGGGAGAGGCCGATGCCGGATTTCGAGCCGAGGATTCTCGGCCTGTTGTGCAACTGGTGTGCGTACTCGGGCGCCGACGGCGCCGGGCAATCGCGCACGGCGTACCCTCCCAACGTCGAGGTCGTGCGCGTCATGTGCACGGGCCGCGTCGACCCCACCTTCGTCCTCGACGCGTTCGCCCGCGGCTTCGACGGCGTGCTCGTCTGCGGCTGCCACCCGGGCGACTGCCACTACCTCAACGGCAACTGCAAGGCGATGGGCCGCTTCCCGCTCCTCAAGCGGATGGTCGAGCAACTGGGCATCGATCCGGGCCGCCTGCGCCTCGAGTGGGTGAGCGCGTCCGAGAGCGCCAAGTACGCGGACCTCGTCGCTGAGATGACCGAGCAGGTCCGCACCCTCGGGCCCATCCGCGCGTGCGATGACGCGGAGGTGGCCTCGTGAGCAAGGCGAAGGTCGCCGCGTACAGCGCTGCCGGGTGCGGCGGCTGCGACATCGCGATGCTCGAGATCGAGGCGCACCTGCTCGAGCTCATCGAGGCTGCCGACATCGTCTTCTGGCCGACTATCGTCGACCTCAAGTACGCCGACATCGAGGCGATGCCCGACGGCGAGATCGACCTCACGCTGTTCAACGGCGCGATCCGCACCGAGGAGAACGCGCACGTCGCGAAGCTGCTGCGCGCCAAGAGCAAGGTGCTCGTCGGCTTCGGCGCGTGTTCGTCGTTCGGCGGCGTGGTCGGCCTCGGCGACCTGTACGGCGCCGAGGCGCTCATGGCGCGCGCGTTCTCGACCGAGTCCACCGACCCCGGCGCCGCCATCCCGCGGCCCGCGGCGGAGGGCGCCGAGACGGCGGGCGTCCCGGCGATGCTCCCGCGCGTGCTGCCGCTCGCCGGTGTCGTGCCGGTCGACTACACCATCCCCGGCTGCCCGCCGGTGGGCGAGCGCGTGTGGGAGGTGCTCACTGCGTTCGTCAGCGGGGCCCTGCCGCCCGCTCCCGCGATCGCGGGCGCCGGCGACCGGTGCGTGTGCGACGAGTGCACGCTGCCCAAGCGCAACACGCGAGTCGCCGGCTTCCGCCGCTTCCACGAGTTCGTCCCGGAGCCCGAGTGGTGCCTGCTCGAGCAGGGCGTACTCTGCATGGGTCCGGCGACGCGCTCCGGTTGCGGCGCGCAGTGCACGAG
>VAUM01000111.1 GCA_005774595.1 Actinomycetota bacterium | reverse complement strand
GTGCGTGGCCGCGCGATCGAGAATGTACCCGCTAGCGTACCGTGTCGAGCGCCGGGCGCAAGATGCAAGCGCACGACTCGGCCAAGGCGCACACGACGCCGCCCCGCTACGCCGCGGGTTCCTCGCCCGGCAGCGCGCCCGCCGCGATGAACGCGCGGTAGAGCTCGAGCCGGTCGTCGATGACCTCGCCGAGTCGCCGGATGCCCTCGGCGATGTCGACGGGCCGCGCGTAGCAGAACGCCAGCCGCATGCAGTTGCGGCCAGTACGGCCGTCGGGATAGAAGCCCTCGCCGGAGACGTACGTCACGCCACGTTCGACCGCCTCAGCCAGCATGGACTTGGCGTCGACGAAGCGCGGGAGCTCCACCCACACGAAGAAGCCGCCCTCCGGGTGCGTCCAGCGCGCCTCGGGCGGGAAGTGCTCCTCGAGGGCGGCGAGCATGGCGTCGCGACGCTCGGCGTAGACGCTGGTGAGGTGCTGCAGCGTGCGGCGCCAGCGCGTGCCTCGGAAGTAGCGCTCGGCCGTGACCTGGGCGAAGTTGCTGCCGCACAGGTCGGCGGCCTGCTTGGCGAGCAGGACTTTCGCGAGTATCGGGCGCGGCGCCGTCATCCAGCCGAGCCGCAGACCCGGCGCGAAGATCTTCGAGAACGTCCCGAGGTAGATGACCTCGTCGTCGAGCGCGCGCAGCGGCATGACGTGCCCGCCCTCGAACCGCAGGCGCCCGTACGGGTCGTCCTCGACGACCGGGATGTCGTATTCGCGCGCGAGTTCGAGCAGGCGCCGGCGCCGCTCGGCCGTCATCGTCACGCCCGCGGGGTTGTGGAAGTTCGGGATGGTGTAGATGAACTTCGCGCCGCGCGGCCCGACGCGCTTGAGCTCCTCCTCGAGCAGGTCCATGCGCATGCCGTCGTCATCGAGCGCCACGCAGCGGATGTCGGGCTGGTAGGCCGAGAACGCCTGCAGCGCGCCGACGTAGGTCGGACCCTCGCAGATGACGACGTCACCGGGGTCGAGGAAGACCTTCGCGAGCAGGTCGAGGCCCTGCTGCGCGCCCGCGGTGACTATGACGTCGGCCGCGCGGACGCGGGCTCCCGACTCGGCCATCAGCCCGACGACGATCTCGCGAAGGTCGGCGCGGCCCTCGGAACTGCCGTACTGGAGCGCCGTGGCGCCCTCGTGCATGACCGCGTGGTGGGCGGCGTCCGCGGCGGTGTGCAGCGGGAACTCGCGCACCTCGGGCATGCCGCCGGACAGCGAGATCATGTCCGGGCGGCTCGCCGCCGCGAACAGGTCGCGCACGGCGGAGCTGCGTACGCCGGCCATACGGGCGGCGTACCGGTCGGACCATCGGTCGAACACGACTCGGGCGGTACTCATCTTCGCGCGCCTTCCGTCCTCGCTCCCCAGGGCGCCGGGCCCCGGGAAACACAAAGCCCCCTACGCCTGACAGGGCGAGGGGGCGGTCGCGGTACCACCTGTCTTCGTCCCGCCCTCGCATCGGCGGCGGGACCTCGGTTCCCGGGTAGAGGTCGGGGCCTTCCCGCTTCCTTCGGCTCGCTTGGCCGGTCTGGCGGGGGACATGCGACGGGTGGCTGGGCGGATCCTCGCGCCCTCTTCCGTCAGGTCCATCTCGTGCTATGAGGTTGCCGCGTAGTGTAGCGCCGATGTTGCGAGCAGGGCAAACGGGCTGCTGCGAGGAGTGGTGGGGCGCATCACCTCGCACTCGCCTATACTCGACCCGGCCCGCGCGGAGGAGTGGGTGCGCGTCGCGTCAGTCACGGAGGCGCCATCGTGACCAGTGTGTCGCGAGAGGGAACCCAGCTTCGAAGTGGCCGCGTGCCGTGGGCCGCGTGGGCGCTCGCCTCGGCGGTGTTCGCGGGCTTCGTGCTCCTGCAGCTGCTGCCGATCGATCCGTGGGTACGGGTGCGGGTGTCATCGGTGTTCCCGCCGGTCGCGCTCATGGGCTCCGCATGGGCGTGCGTCGGCGCGGCGCGCGCGGCGCACGCGAAGAGCGCTGCGCTGTGGAGGATCGTCACCGCGATCACGATCGTGCTGGCGGTAGGCCTGAGCTATCGGGCGTACTACCTCATCGCGCTCCGTAGGATCCCGCCTGTCGGCTCACTCGAGGATGTCTCGTTCTCGCTCTCGTTCCTGGCGATGGTCCCGATCGCGCTGCTGCTCACGGGGCGGTCGGGCTCACCGAGCATACGGCTGGTCCGCCGAATCATCGACTTCGCGACGATGCTGCTCGTGACCATGACCGCCATCTATGTGTTGCTCGCGATCCCTCTGCGCACGACCGGGCCCCAGCGCACGATGCTCGAGAACGTCCTGTTCCTCGGCTACCCGGTGTTCGTCACGACGGTCATCGTGTATCTCGCCGCGTTCAAGCGGGGAAGATGGCTCGCTGACGAGGTCGTCCTCTTCGCGGCCCTGGCCACAGGAGCGCTGTCCGTGGTGCTGTCGATCTACGCGATAGGCAAGGACATCGACCTGCCCACGCAGCCGATGTCGTCGCTCATCAACTCCGTGATCGTGGCTTCGTCCGTTCTGTACGGCGTTGCCGGCGCCTACCGCTCCCGAAGGGGAGCGGCCACGGCGTCGTCGGGATCGTGGGACTCGGGCGAGCGGATGAGCCCTGCGGGGGTCGCTGCCCAGTTCATCGTCGCGCTCACGCTACCCTCGCTCATCATCTACTCCCCCGCGCTCCGGCAGCCCGGACAGGCCCGCGTGATCGTGGTGACAGCGACGATGATCGCGTTGCTTCTCGTCGCCCGAGGGATCATCGCCGGCGTCGAGAAGCGCCGGCTGGTGGCGCTCGCCCAAGCGGACGCATTGACGGGTCTGCCGAACGACAGGACCTTCAGGCCGCAGGTCGCGTCGGCTGTCGACGAGGCGAAGCGGGAGGGCGGCCCGGTGACAGCCTGCGTGCTGAACCTCGACGGGTTCGACCGGTTCAACCGAGCGAACGGCTACGCTGCCGGCGACCGGCGCCTGAAGTGGTTCGCGGGTGCGCTGCTCGATGCCGCCGAAGGCTCTGACCTGGTGTTCCGGACGGGGCCGGACCAGTTCGCGCGCATCATGCCGGGTGCCGGCCCTGACGGGGCGCTCGACGAATGCCGCCGGCTCGCAGACGACGTCTCGCACGCGTCAGACGTCCCGGACTGGCCGATCGACTTCTCCGCGGGAGTGGCGTCGTTCCCCGAGCATGCCGCCGACGCCGAGACGCTCGTCCGCTTCGCCGAGGGAGCGCTCTACTGGGCCAAGACGCGCGGTCCGAGGAGCGTGGTCGTCTACGACGCCGGCGTCGTGCAGGCGTTCGACGCACACGAGCACGTCAAGCGGCTGACCGCCGAGAGCCACGCGCGGCTCGTGGAGTCCCTCGCGCAGGCGGTGGACGCGCGCGACGCGTACACGCGGTTCCACTCCGCCAACGTGTCGATGCTCTCGCACGCCCTCGCGCTCGAGATCGGCTTCGACGACGAACAGGCCGAGCTGCTGAGGGAAGCCGCACTCCTGCACGACGTGGGCAAGATCGGCGTCCCGGACGCGATACTCCGCAAGCCGGGGCACTTGGACGAGCACGAATACGCGATCATCAAGGAACACCCGGTCCTCGGGGTACGCATCCTGACGGCGAGCGCGTGCCCCGACATGTTGCCCTGGATCCTTCAGCATCACGAGAGGTGGGACGGGACGGGGTATCCGGCGGGGCTGTCAGGGGACGAGATCTCGCTGGAGGCGCGCATCATGGCGGTGTGCGATGCGTACGACGCGATCACGACGGACCGCCCGTACCGGCAGGGCCGCACCTGCGACGAGGGCGTTGCGGAGATCCGGCGCTGGTCGGGCGTGCAGTTCGACCCGGACCTCGTGGAGCCGTTCGCGAAGCTGATCCGCGAGCGCGGCGACGGTACGACCGGTGAGTCCGCATGACCGACGCAGAGGTCCGCGCATCCGCTGGCCGCTTCGCGAAGGTTGCGGTGACTGCGGCATACGCCGTGGCCGCGCTCACGCTCGTCGTGCTGGCGGCCGCACCCGTCAGCGAACCGGTACGCGGCTGGATCGCGACCGGACTGGACCTGGCCGCCGCGGTAGCGGCCGCCGCGGTCTGCGCGTTCGTCGCCCAGCGAGTGACCGGCCGTGACCGCCGCACGTTCGCCACGCTGACGCTCTCGATGGCCTGCTGGTCGCTCGGGTGCGCGGCTCGCGCGATGTATGAGGCCGTGCTCGGTCACGGAGCCCCCACACCGTCGCTGGAGGACGCCGGCTACTTGCTCGCCATAGCGGCACTGGTGCCCGTAGTCATGACGATCGGCAACCCCGCACATGCTGGGCGCCTGCGGAGGATGCGCGCGGCGCTCGACTGGCTGTCCCTTATGACCATCGCCTCCGCCATCTCCTTCGTCACCTTCCTCAGGCCACTCGGCATCTTCTCGCCGACCGCAGAAGCAGCGCGCAGCATCGTGCTCGCGGTGTTCGTCTCGGCGGCGGCGGCCCTCGTCCTCTACCCGCTCGTGTTCCGGTCCGACCCGTGGGTCGCGTGGGCCGCGTTCGTCGTGGCGTCGGTCGGGGTGGGGGCCCTGGTGGTGCAGGCGAGCGTCGTCGCCATGGGCTTGAAGCTGTACCGGGTCGGCGGCCCGGCCACGACGTACATCGACGCCGTGTTCGTGACTGCGTTCGGCCTCGTGACCGCCGCGGGCGTATGGCGACTGAGCGCGCAGCCGGCCACGTCCGCCGGACCGGCGCCCACCGAGGAGCTCCCGGCGTGGCCGGGCATCGTCGTGAGCGCCGCGACGCTTCTCGGGATACCGCTCGCCATCGCAGTGGTCGTGATGACGAGCGACGCGATGACCAAGTACTTCCTCGGCGGCGCGGCGGCGTTGCTCGCGGTGCTGATCATCAGCCGCAACCTCGGCGTGGTGCTGGAGGCCCGGAGCGCGGCAGGCAGCGGGGCGGCCGAGGCGCGGTACCAAACGCTCGTGGAGGGCGCCCCGACCGCGATCCTCGTCGTCGGCGTCGAGGGCACCGTGCTGTACGCGAACGGGACGGCCGCCCGGCTGCTGGAGGCGCCGACGCCCTACGACCTCATCGGAACGAGCGTCGCCGACCTCCTGCCCACGAGGGGTGCGGCGCTCAAGGCGCAGGCGGAGACGGAGTCGCTGATCGAGGGGCTGATGCAGCACCGCGGGCGGCCGCAGCCCGCGGCCCCGCTGCGCCGGACGCGTGTGAGGTCTTTCGGAGGCCGGCTGATCGACGTCGAGCGCACGGCGTCCGCGATCATGTATGACGGAGTGCCTGCGGTGCTGATCCAAGGCGAGGATGTCACCGCCCGCGTCCTGGCCGAGCAGGAAGCCGCCGACTACCATCAGCGGCTGCGGGCGCTCGCCTCGGACCTCGTCGCCACCGAGGAGCGCGAGCGCCGCCGCCTCGCTGTGGCGCTTCACGACAGGGTCGGCCAGGCGCTCGCGGTATCGCGCATGCGGCTCGGGTCCGCGAGGTCGGAGGGGCTGGCTGAAGGTGAGGACGTCGACACCGCGGTCGAGATGATCGAGGATGCGATACGGGAGACGCGCGCGCTGACGACCGAACTCGCCCCCCCGGCCCTCTACGAGTTGGGGCTTCTGCACGCGCTCGAGCTTCTGTGCGAGGACTTCAGCCGCGCGCACGACCTCGAGTTCACCGTGCAGGGCGAGGGCGGTAGCGAGCACATCGACGACGAGCGGCGAGCGGTGCTCTACCGGGCGACACGCGAGTTGATGATGAACGCGGTGAAACACTCGGGAGGCCGGCGGGTCGAGGTGCGGCTCGTGTCGGGCCCGGGGGAGGCGGCCGTCACGGTGAGCGACGACGGG
>VAUM01000110.1 GCA_005774595.1 Actinomycetota bacterium | reverse complement strand
GAGAACGGCTTGGTGAGGTAGTCGTCAGCGCCGAGATCGAGCGCCCGGATCTTGTCCTCGTCCGAGTCGCGGACCGACAGCACCATGACCGGGCCGTGGAACCACTCCCGCAGGCGCCGGCACGTCTCGAACCCGTCCATGCCCGGCATCGCCAGGTCGAGCACGACGGCCTCGGGCGTGCGCTCCGCCGCACAGCGCAGGGCGTCCTCGCCCGACGGCGCGGCCTCGACGTCGTACCCGGCAGCGTCGAGCACCGACCTGAGCGCGCGCCGCATCTGCTCCTCGTCGTCGACGACGAGCACGCGGGCCGGGCGCTCGGCCGCACTCACTCCCCCTCACCCCCCGACATCACACGTTCGCCCGCTCGCAGCGTCACCATGAAGCGCGCCCCGCGCGGCACGGCGTCCTCGACCCACACGCGACCGCCGTGCGCGCGGACGATCGCTGCGGCGATGGTCAGTCCGAGGCCGGTCCCGGGCACCGCCGCCGACGCGCTGCCACGGTGGAACTTCTCGAAGACCGCCCGCTTCTCGGCATCCGGCACGCCGGGACCACGGTCCTCGACCCAGATCACCACGTCCGGGCCGATGGTGCGGGCGCCGATGATGACCGGCTCGGACGGCCCCGAGTACGTGAGCGCGTTCTCGACCAGGTTCGCGAGCGCCCTCGCGACCTGCGCGAAGTCGACCGTGACCGGCGGCAGGCCCTCGGCAAGCTCGAAACGCACCCGCCCGCGCGCCACCTCGGGAAGCTTCGCCAGGACGGTGCCGAGCACGTCGCTGACGTCGCATGGTTCGAATCGCGGGCGCCACGCATCGGACTCGAGCTGCGACATGTCGAGCAGGTCGCCGATCGCGCCGTCGAGCCTCGCGAGGTCCGCGAGTGCCGCGGCCGCTTCCTCCCGGACGCGAGCGGGCACATCCTCGCCGGACCCGCCGGCCTCCACGAGGCCGCCGATGCGTGCGGTCGCCGCCGCCAGCGGCGTCTTGAGTTCGTGCGACACCGAGGAGACGAGCGTCGACTTGAGCGCGTCGGCCTAGCCGGGCGCCTTGGCGCGCGCGGCCAGCTCGTCCAGCCTCTGACGGCCGAGGGCGGCGGCGGCCAGGTTCGCGATCGCCACCAGCAGGCGGGTCTCGGCCGGTCCCGCCTCCGCGCCCCCGGGCCAGCGCACGTAGAGCACGCCCTCCACGCTCTGGCCGGCGTGCAGCGGCAGGTAGACGCCGTCGGCGGTGACATCCTCGAGCGCGAGCGACGGGCCGACGCTCACCGGACGGTCGTCGACCGGCAGGGCGGCGACGTCGAGTGCGATCGCCTTCCCGTTGTGCCCGACCCAGCCCACCATCGCCCGCTCCGCCGAGGCGGCGAGGAGCGGCCCAGCCCCGGCGAGGCAGACGGGGTCCACCGCGCCCGGCCGCACGTAGAGCGCCGCCCGCTCGGCCGCGAGCAGGCCGACGATGCTGTCCACGATGAGCGCCGCTGTCGATGAGGGTGAGTGCTCCGAGGTCAGGCGGAGCGCCAGGTCGTTGACGAGTCCGAGCTCAGCCTGACGCCGGACCGCCGCGTCCTCGCGCTCGCGGATCCGGGCGGTCTGCTGGCCGGAGACGAGCGCCACCGCGAGGAAGACGACGAGCGCGATCCACTCGGCCGGCGAGGCGACGGTCAACCTGTGGTAGGGCGGGACGAAGAGCACGTCGAGAGCGAGAAAGCCGGCGACCGCGGCCACGGCGGACGCTCGCAGCCCCGCGAAGCGCGCGACGATGATGATGACCGGCACCACGGCGAGCATGATCGTGGAAGGCTCGAGGTGTGTGCGCGCCGGCAGGAGCGCCACGATCGCGACCGCGACCGCGGCAAAGGCGAAGGGGTAGCCCCCGGCGAACCTGACCAGCCGCTGCCAGCGCATGGTGCGAGAGTAGCACCACGCCACGCGGAGTGCGGGCGCGGGGTGCGCGTGGTGCGCGCACTCAGCCGATCAGCCGCACGCCCGGGTACGCACCGTGCGCGGCCGCGTCCGCCGAGACGAGCTCGGCGTCGAGCAGCGACGCGAGCGCGGGCGCCAGCGCGTCGTAGAACGAACAGCCGAGAGCCTCGCACTGCTCGGCGGCCTCGGCGACCTGCTCGCGGGTGAGTGGGGCGAGGGCGACCGCATCAACGGTCCGGACCCATCCGTTCATGATGTCGGCAGGGCCGAAGTCGCGGCGCACGACCGACAGCACCTCGTGCGCGAAGTGTGTCGGGGCCGCAAGCGCCACATCCGCATCAGCGGCCTGCTCGAGCAACTCGCGTGCGTCATCCGATCCCGGCTCGTTGCGGAACCACTTCACCCCGACCGACGCGTCGAGGACCACACGACGGCCGCTCACTCGGACTCCTTCCGCAAGCCGCGGAGCGGCGAGGAGTCGTGCGTCTCACGGATCTCCCGAAGGATCTCCAGTGAAGGCCGGTCGTCATGCATCGGGTTGCGGTCGGCCATCTCCCGCATCCCCTCCACGGCCTCGAGCATCCGCTGCCGCCGAGCCTCGCGCGCCCGCTCCTCGGCCGACTTGCCGAGGTAGACCGCGGCCGCCTCCTGCACCAGCTCGCTGCGCGACCGGCCGAGCGCCTCGGCCTCGGCATCGAGCCGCATCAGCAGATCCTCGGGGATCGAGATCGTCACCTTCGCGCGCATCGCTTCACTCCCGTGTCATACCGTCCTGTCACACTCACGGTATGACAGCCACGCGACACCGTCAAGCACGCTCTCCGCCAGCGCTTCCGCGGGCCGTCGCGCCCGCCGGGATGCACGAATCTACCCCTCCGCGCCGCGATCCGCACCCTCTCCGCCGTCCCGGTCGGCGGAAGGCGCGTCACCACGCGCCACCGGCTTCGGATACACCACGCGCAGCAGGTAGGCGACCGCGACCGCCACCGCGAACGGCAGCAGCCCGACCGAGGTCGTCCGCACCCAGTCGGGCGCCGAGGCGAACTGCCCCGCCATGAGCGCGACCAGGAACGCGCCCTCGAGTGCGGCGTACGCCCATCCGGGCTCGGGCACGCGCGCGAGCGCCTCGCGGCGGCGCGGGCGGAAGACGTCGACGAGCACGAACGCGGCCAGCCCGGCCGCGAGCACGACGATCGCGGCCAGCACGAGATAGACCGGGCCGTTCAGCAGGACGTCGCCGTGCACGCTACCCCGCCGCTGCGGCGAGCCGCTCGGCGATCGCGGTGAAGAACGGGGCGCCGTCGGTGCGGCCGGTGACGGGGTCGACCGCGCGCTCGGGGTGCGGCATGAGCCCGAACACGTTGCCGCGCTCGTTGCAGATGCCGGCGATGGCGTCGAGCGCGCCGTTCGGCGCGCCGTCCGGGTCCACCGTGCCGTCCTCGGCGCAGTAGCGCAGCACGACCTGGCCGTTGCCGCGCAGCCGCTGCAGCGTCTCCGCGTCGCAGATGAAGTTGCCCTCGTTGTGGTTGATCGGGACGCGCACGACGGTGCCGGCCGGCAGCGAGGACCACTCGCAGCGGCTCTCCTCGACCCGCAGCGCCACCTCGCGGCAGATGAACTTCAGGCCGACGTTGCGCAGCAGCGCGCCGGGGAGCAGGTGTGCCTCGGTGAGTATCTGGAATCCGTTGCAGATGCCGAGCACCGGCCCGCCCGCTTCCGCGAACCGGACCACCTCGGCCATCACCGGCGAGAAGCGCGCGACCGCGCCGCAGCGCAGGTAGTCGCCATACGAGAAGCCGCCGGGCAGCACGATCGCGTCGAACCCGGCGAGGTCCGTGTCGCCGTGCCAGACGTACTCGGCCTCGTATCCGAGCAGCCGCGCGGCGTGGATGACGTCCTGCTCGCAGTTGGAGCCCGGGAAGATGACGACGCCGAACCGCACGGTCACTGCTCTGCCTTCTCGATGCGGTAGTCCTCGATGACCGGGTTGGCCAGCAGACGGTCGCACATCTCGCGGACGCGCGCCTCGTCGGTGCCGTCGGCGACCTCGAGGCGGATGTACTTGCCGATCTTCACCTCACCGACCTCGCCGTAGCCGAGGTTGACCAGCGCGCGCTGGGCGGTGGCCCCCGGCGGGTCGAAGATGCCCTTCTTGTACGTCACGTGGATCTCGTAGAGCGCCATGTCCCTCGTCACTCCTTCTCACTCGGGGCCGAAGCCCCGTCCGCGTCCGTGTCCACTGCAGCGCCCGCGAGCGCGCCGGCACGCCGCGCGGCCGCGGCGACCGCGTACCAGCGCGCGCCGAGCGCGATCCCGATGCCGGCGACCCATGCGACGATCGACGCCCACGCCACCGGCGGGATCGGATGGTAGTCCGCCGCCGCGAGCGCGGGCGCGCCCACCGCGTTGTACGACAGCAGGAACCCGAGGATCCCCGCGGCCGACAGCGCGAGGCCGCCCCGCAACGCCCACATCGCCGCTCGCGCTTCTGCCGGCAGCGCCGACGTCACGTCGCGTCCTTCTCGGAGCGGTCCGCCTTCTTGCCCGGGCGCTGCCCCTCGCGCGCCGCCCGCTGGATCTTGCGGATGATGGCGTAGTCGATGTAGAGCGCGCCGGCCAGGGCCGCCATCTCGAAGTACAGGCCCCACTTCGCGACCGCCTGGTTCACCGGCCACCCGCTGCCCGCGCCGAGCCACTTCAGCACGTTGGGGCCGAGGACATAGGCCACGGGCACGAGTGCGATGCCGAGCAGCACGGCCCACAGGCGGCGCCACTTCTTGACCTCGGGCGGGTCGACGTACGCGGCCTTGGCCGGGCCCGCGCCCTTCGGCTTCGCGCTCGCGCTCGGTGCGCCGGATGCGCGCTTGGGCTTCAGCGACGCCGAGCTGCGCCGCGTGCTTCCGATCTGCGCCTCCTTGCGATACCGCGGGTTCGTCGCGCTGCGCCTCGCCACGCCTCTCACGCCCCTTCCGGGACGAACTCGCGTCCGGTGATGAGCTCGTACGCCTCGATGTAGCGGCGGCTCGTGCCCTCGATGACGTCGGCGGGCAGCGCTGGGGCGGGCGGGCGCTTGTCCCAACCGCTCCCCTCGAGCCAGTCGCGGACGTACTGCTTGTCGAATGACGCCTGGCCTCGGCCGGGCTCGTACTCGTCCACCGGCCAGAAGCGGGACGAGTCGGGCGTGAGCACCTCGTCGATGAGCGTCACGGCGCCGTCGACCAGGCCGAACTCGAACTTGGTGTCGGCGATGATGATGCCGCGCGCGGCGGCGTGTTCGCGCGCGGCCGAGTAGACGGCGACGGCCTTGTCGCGCAGCTCGACGGCGTACTCGGCTCCGACGATCTCCGCTGCGCGCTCGAAGCTGATGTTCTCGTCGTGCTCGCCGAGCTCGGCCTTGGTCGAGGGCGTGAACAGCGGTTCGTCGAGGCGATCGGACTCGCGCAGGCCCGTCGGCAGCGGGATGCCGCAGACGGTGCCCGACTCGCGGTACTCCTTCCAGCCGGAGCCCGCCAGGTAGCCGCGCACGATGCACTCGACCGGGAAGACGGCCGCCTTGCGCACGATCATCGAGCGGCCGCGCAGGTAGTCGGCGTGCGGCGCGAACTCGGCCGGCAGGTCGGCGACGTCGGCGGAGATGAGGTGGTTCGGCACGACGTCGGCCAGCAGGTCGAACCAGAACAGCGAGAGCTTCGTGAGGACCTCGCCCTTGTGCGGGATCGGGTCCGGGAGCACCACGTCGAAGGCCGAGAGACGGTCCGAGGCGACCATGAGCAGGCGGTCGCCGAGGTCGTAGAGGTCGCGCACCTTGCCCTGCGCGTCGGGGGTCAGGTCCATGGGGCGCGGGGGTCCTTCCGGTTCACGGCGGGCTGGTGCGTGCATTGTAGCCGAACGGCCACGCGGCTCCGCCGTTCGCCCGCGCCCCTCAGAAGTACAGCGCCG
>VAUM01000109.1 GCA_005774595.1 Actinomycetota bacterium | reverse complement strand
ACTCGGCCGGTACGAGGAGGGCGCGAGCGTCGCGCGTGCGGCCGCCGCCGACGCCCGCGTCACGAAGGCCGTCCGCGGCCTCGGCCGCGCCGGCGATGCCGGCCCCGCCGCGCTCGCTGCCGCCACGGCGCTCGGCGCGCCTGCGGCACGCGTGTCCGCCGCCGCGGCCGGCCCGGTGGCCGCCGGCGTCGACACCGCCACGCCCGACTCCTACGAGTCCGGCGCCGGCGATGACACCATGGCCACCGCCCGCGCCCTGCCCGACCACGTCACCTACTTCGCCGACGCGCCGTACACCGAGCAGCACACCATCGACACGGCTCGCGGCGCCACCGCGACCGCCGAGTGGGACGAGGACTGGTACCGGTTCACGGTCACCGAGGCCGAGATCGCCGGCGACGGCCTCTCGGTGCTGATCGAGGCGTGGACCGACGAGGCCGAGGTCGACCCGCTCATCGAGGTCTATCGCGCCGGCGCGTCCGCGACCGACCCGCGCTCCATGCCCGCGACCAAGTCCGGCGATACCACGTACACGGACTTCGACCCGAACTGCACGTACGGCGCCGACGAGTGCCGGTGGTGGTGGAACCACGGCGCCAGCGTGGCCATCCAGTTCGATCCCGACAAGGCCGCGGCGCTCGCCGGCACCTACTACGTGCGCGTGCGCCCGTACTACCAAGGTGACTTCGGCGACCCGGACTTCACGCCCGGCTTCTGGTGGAACTACGAGGGCGCCGCGGGCGCCTACACCCTGCGCTTCAAGATGGGCCTGGCGCAGCGCATCGCCGGCGCGAACCGCTACGCCACCGCGCGCTACATCGCCAACGAGGTCTTCCCGGACGGCGCGTGCGACGGCGGCGCGATCCTGCTGGCCACGGGCAAGTCGTTCCCGGACGCGCTCTCGGGCAGCGGGCTCGCCGGGCCGGCCTCGGCGCCGCTCGTGCTCACCGACGGCGCCTCGCTGTCGCCGGATGCCGCGGCCGAGATCGCCCGCCTCGCCCAGGGCCCCGAGGACACCGTCGTGTGCATCCTCGGCGGGACGGGCGCGGTGAGCGCGGCCGTCGCGACACAGGTCGACGCGCTCGCGGGCATCACGGTCGTGCGGCTCGCGCACCCCGAATACGACGACCGCTACGGCACCGCCGCGTTCATCAGCGAGTTCACCGACTACCTCATCGGCGAGATGTACCCGGGCTACGGCATCACGCCGGTGGCGTTCATCGTCAGCGGCGCGAACTACCCCGACGCGCTGGCCGCCTCGCCGATGGCGACCTGGAACTGGGCCCCGGTGCTGCTCGTGAAGAAGGATTCCGTGCCGGCGGCCACCGACGAGGCGCTCGACATGATGGGCATCACCGACGTGGTCATCGTCGGCGGCACGGGAGCGGTCGGCACCGGCGTGCAGACCACACTCGCCACGAAGCTCGGCGACGCCGACCACGTGCGCCGCATCGCCGGGGCGACCCGCTACGAGACCGCGCGCATGTTCGCCGAGTGGGCCGGCAGCATGGACCCGGCCGACCTCGTCGGTACACCGGCGAACCCGAGCGCGCTGTTCACGCTCTACTCCGAGGAGGTCGGGCTCGCCTCGGGGCGCAACTTCCCCGACGCGCTCGCGGGCGGGGTCATGTGCGGACACGCCGGCACGCCGCTGCTGCTCGACGACCTCTCCGCCGAGGAGCCCGAGGTCTACAACTACGTCGACAACGTCTACGACGACAACTGCTTCGATGCGACGCTGTGGAAGTCGTACGCGTTCGGCGGCGCGGGCGCCGTGTCGGACACCGACTTCCTGTTCTACGATTTCCTCACGGTCCCGTGGTGGGTCACGCTGTAGCCCGCCGCCCGACAGAGAGGCGCGCAAGGATGAGGCTGCTCGTCAGGTGGTTGCTGTGCTCGCTCGCGCTCGCCGCGACCGCGTGGCTGTTGCCCGGATTCGAGGTCACCGGCGAGGTCGGCATCATCTCGATCGCGGTGATGGCGGTGCTGCTCGGGCTGCTCAACGCGACGCTCAAGCCGCTGCTCACGGTGCTCGGGTGCGGGTTCGTCGTGCTCACGCTCGGCATCGGCATGCTGTTCATCAACGGGCTCGTGTTCTGGCTCGCCGGCTCGTGGGCGCCCGGCATCTCGATCGACGGCTACTGGACCGCGTTCTTCGCCGCCATCATCACGAGCGTCATCTCGTGGGCGCTGTCGCTGGTCGTGCCCGACGCCGCCGACGGCGGCAGGAAGTCCGGTTCGTAGAGTGGGAGGCCGCAATGCCGAGGAAGACCGCACGCGTTCTCCTCGCCGGCGCAATGCTGGCGGTGGTTGCGGCGAGCGGCCCCGCGGTCGCGTCCGGCGAGCCGAGCGTGCAGACCGTGCTGGGCAGCGGGATGGTCAGCGGGCACATAGACGGCGGCGCGTGGAGCAGCCAGGGCTGGACCTTCTCCGGGCTGAACGCCGGTGACCGGCTGTCGCTCGTAGTGTTCACCGACGTGGACGGCGCGGACGCGACGTTCTGTGTGTGGGAGCCGGACTGGATCCTCGACGACCAGCCGTTCCACAGCTCGGACTGGTGGTATGCGGGGCACCGCTTCACCCCCGCGGTGCCCGACATGGCCATCGCGGACTACGTGGTCCCGCCGGGCGGCGGCGGCGACTACAGCGTGTACGTCGGCGGCTACGACGCCACCGACTTCGACCTGTATTGGATGCGCGACGACGACATCGTCCAGCGCCTGTGGGGCGAGACGCGCTACGGCACCGCGCAGTCGGTGAGCCGCAGCAGCTTCGCCGAGGCGGGCGTCGCCGTCCTGTGCTCGGGCACGAGTTTCGCCGACGCGCTGTCCGCGTCCGCGCTCGCGGGCGCGTACGACTCGCCCGTCATCCTCACGCCGCCCGGGTACCTCGGCACGGATGCCAACGTCGAGATCATGCGCATGAACGCGCAGCGCGTCGTCATCGTGGGAGGCACCGCGGCGGTGTCCGACACGGTCGAGGACGACCTCGTCGCGATGGGGTACGACCAGCCCGGCGACATCGAGCGCATCGCGGGCGTCGACCGCTACCAGACGTCCGCCCAGGTCGCCGACAAGGTGATCGCGCTCACGGCCGGCGGCTACGGCCACGCGTTCGTCGTGAACGGCGCGAACTTCCCCGACGCACTCGCGGTCTCGCCGTACGCGCACAACATGAAGTACCCGGTCCTGCTCACCCCGCCGTCGTCGCTGCACGCCGAGGCGGCAGCCGTCATCGACTTCTACAACTTCAGCAACGTGCACGTCGCGGGCGGCACGGGCGCGGTGAGTGCGACGGCGTACCAGCAGATCGACGCGCTGAACGGCGGCACCACCGTGGTCAACCGCATGAGCGGCGCGAACCGCTACCAGACGGCCGTCGCCGTGGCGGACTACGCGAACGATCACGGCTGGGGCACCTACGCGAACGTCGCCCTGGCGACGGGGGCATCCTTCCCCGACGCGCTCGGCGCCGGCCCGGCCATCGGCCAGCGCGGCGGCGTCCTGCTGCTGCAGAGTCCGGCGGACGACACCGGCGCGGAGCTGTCCGCGTCGCCGGCCGGCCTCGAGCTCGCGATGGACTCGCACGGGCCGACCGTGGAGCACCTGCTGCTCATCGGCGGCATGGGCGCGGTGCCGATCGGGGCCGAGGAGTTCTACTGGAGCGAGTTCGACGCGCTGTAGCCGCAGGTCGCGGGCGGGGCGGGCTGCCGGCTCGCTTGACCGAGGCCGGGTGCGTGCTATCCTTCACGCTTGCGCGGCCAGGTAGCTCAGTTGGTAGAGCAGGGGACTGAAAATCCCCGTGTCGGCGGTTCAAGTCCGTCTCTGGCCACCATGCGAACACCGAAGACCCCGTCGAGTGCCGGCGGGGTCTTCTTGTGTTCTGAGCTGGGGATTTGTCAGTCACCCTCTTCCGGCTAACGCCTCCAGAACGCGTTGACGGAGTCGTCGCTGTTGCTCCACCAACTGGGGCTGCTGGGGTGAGTCACGGGACATATGCGGGAGAACGAGCGCAGCCGGCAAGGTGGGGAAGGCGGCGCCCACAAGCTGCAGAGTCATCGGGATACGCTAGCCTCGTGTCAGAGGCGCTCGCTACCATGCGGAATGGAAGTGCCCGCCGTCCTGAGGGGGACAGGCCTGACAGTCATCTGGACAGAGGATCAGACGCTTCGTGCGGGGAGCGGCCACGGAGTCGACTTCTTCTGGGGGCTGCCCTCAGACGAGACGGTAGCCGCGCACATCGTCGGATTCGATTGGCTACACGGCCAGCCGGAATCGGTGGAGGTCCGCATTCGCGCCGTCGATCAGCCAAGTAGCGATAGCCTGCGTGTCGCTGTTCAGTCGTATCTCGCTTCGAGGGGACCGATCAGTCTCGAACTCCAGGAGATCAGCCCTGGCATCTACGTCTACGTGAACGGATAGCGGCATTCGGAGGGAGCCAGCGTGATCGACGAACGGTATCAGCGCGGAATCGGTGAACGATTCCAGGAGCAGCTCGCATCCGGCATCCTTCAGCCGATCCTCGAGCGACTCCAGCATGACGACACGCTGAGTCTCGAGATTCGACGCGACTACGTCGACATCTACTACCGGGGTGGACGGCTGCTGGGCCTGCACCAGCAAGCACGCGGCGAGAAGTTCGCTGCGAAGTTCGACGGTCGCTACCTTGGCGGACACGACGGCTACACGTCAGCAAAGCCGGATCACGAGCCGCCTCCGACGGTTGCCTCCAACCACGACGCCGACGCCTGGGTTCAGGCGTTCGGCTTCTACAAGCAGGCAATGGACATTCGCTTCTGCAAGCATCCCAAGCTGGAGCGCGAGTATCAGCAGGCGGTCGTACGGGACAACAACCGGCATGCGACAGGCGATCTCTCTGACTACTTCGTGGTCGATATCGAGTACGCGCAGTCACCAAGCCTCTGCCCACAAAGGGAGACCGGGTTTCGGTTCGACATGGTGGGCTTGCGTTGGCCTTCGGCCGGTCGTACGAGGTCGAGTTCAGCGGCGACGCCAGTCATCATCGAGATGAAGGCTGGTGATGCCGCAATCGCGTCGGGTCGTGGGCCAGACGGATCGGGACATGTACTACCTGGACTCGCCAAGCACGTCTACGACATCGAGCGCTTCCTCGCCCCAGAGGCCAGCGGCGCAGTCTCCGAACCGTATGAGTCTCTTTGCAGGGAGCTCCAAGACATCTTCGACACGAAGAGACGACTCCGCCTGCCGGGTATCCCGAAGCGCATCGCCACACGCGAAGTCGAGGTCTCGGGTGGTCGACCCGAAGTGGTATTCGTGATCGCGAACCACCACCCTGATTCCTCTGTTCTTCGCCGCGAACTGGCGGATCTGCCCGACAGAGTGCACGCCGACTACTACGTGGCGAATGTGGCGCACGCCGGGTATGCGCTCTACGCCAAGAGCATGATCCCGCTCGAGGAGTTCGCCACCTCGGTGGGGGCCTAGTTGCGCTACACGATCCACCGGGGGCAGCACGAGATAGGCGGCATGTGCATCGAGGTCGCCTCGGACAGCGGTACTCGGATCCTGCTGGATCTTGGAATGCCGTTGGTTGCCCCCGATGGTGGTGACTTCCCGCGAGACACGCCACGAAGGCCGACATCCGAGCTGCTGGACGAGGGCGTCTTGTCCAGAGTCGCTGGCCTGTATCCGGATGATGCGACCACGCCATCCATCGAGGCGATCGTGCTCACGCACTCGCACTTGGATCACTACGGTCTTGCGCACCACGCTCGACCGGAGATACCGGTGTACGGCAGTGACGGCACGGTCTCCATCCTCGAAGTCGGCAAGGTGTTCTTCCCTGATGCTGTGGTTCCGCCCGACCTTCGGAGGCTGCCGACGGACACGCGCGTGTCGAT
>VAUM01000108.1 GCA_005774595.1 Actinomycetota bacterium | reverse complement strand
CCGTCGATCGCGAGCGCGCTCACGCGCCCTGCGCCTCGCCCAGCGGCCGCGCGGGGACGCCGACGACCGTGGCGCCGGCGGGAACGTCACGCGTGACGATCGCCCCAGCGCCAACGACCGCAGCGTCGCCGACCGCGACCCCACCGAGCAGCACCGCCGAAGTGCCGCACAGCACCCGTTCGCCGATGCTCGAGTGCCCGCTCATCTGGACGCCCGGTGCGACGTGCGAGAAGCTCCCGACGCGGCAATCGTGCGCCACACAGCAACCCACGTTCAGGATGCAGCCTTCGCCCACGACCGCATCGGCGTTCACCACGGCGTTCTGCATCACGAGAACGCCCGGTCCAAGAGCCGCGGAGGCGCTCACGCACGCCGACGGGTGGACGAGCGTGGGCGCCTCGCCGTTCGCGAACCGCTCGAACAGGCGGGCCCGCGCCGCGCAGTCGCCGACCGCATGGGCGACAGAATCGAAGTCGACTGCGGCGGGGTCGTGCGTGACCCGCAGGCCGCGCACCTCGGAGCCGTCCCGCGCGGGGTCCTCGTCGAAGAAGCCCGCCACCGTGTGACCGCAGGCCAGCACAAGGTCGAACACCTCGCGCGAGAACCCGCCCGCTCCAACGATGAGCAGTCGCACCGCCGACCCCCTACTCGCCCAGGTCCTTCGTCACGCCGTCGCCCCCGTAGACCCCGCGCTTGCCGAGCAGTGCGGCAGGCGTCCGCATCAGGATAACGAAGTCGCGCGCGAGCGACCTGTGGTCCACGTACCAGACGTCGAACTCGATGCGCCTCTCCCACGGCAGGTCGTTGCGGCCGTTGACCTGTGCCCAGCCCGTGATGCCGGGGAGCGCCTCGAGCCGGCGGCGCTGGAAGTCGTCGTAGCGCTCGACCTGCGAGGCGACCGTGGGCCTCGGCCCTACGATCGACATGTCTCCGGCGACCACGTTGAGCAGCTGCGGCAGCTCATCGAGCGACCAGCGGCGCAGGACGCGTCCGACGCGGGTGATGCGCTCGTCGTCGGCCGCGACCGCGAGCCCGAGCCCTTTGTGCTCCGCGTCCACCACCATCGTGCGGAACTTGAAGATGCGGAACGGCGCGCCACCGCGCCCGATGCGCTCCTGCCGGTAGAAGACCGGCCCGCGCGAGTCGATGACGATCGCCAGCGCGATGACTGCCAGCACGGGCGAGAGCAGCGCCAGCAGTACCAGCGAGCCGGCGAGGTCGCACAGCCGCTTCACCGGCGCGCCTCCTCCACCGCGTCGAGCAGCACGCGCTCGAGCTGCCCCGCGAGTTCGTCGCGGTCGAAGCGCTCCTCGGCGAGGTGCCGCGCCGCAGCGCCGGCGGATGCGAGCCATTCGGCGTCGCGCATACAGCGACAGATCGCAGCGGCCGCGCCCGCCACGTCGCCCGGGTCGAGCACGATGCCGGCGCCCTCGCACGCGAGCAGGTCGGCGAGCCAGCCGGTGTGGTTCGTCACGAGCGGCTTGCCGCACGCCATCGTGTCGAAGATCTTGTTCGACCCCACGTCCTCGTAGACGCATTCGGGCCCGGTGAGCATCGACACCGAGACGGTCGCAGCGGTCAGCCACGCGGGCATCTCCGCCTTGGGCCTTGCCCGCAGCAGGTGGAAGGTGTCGCCGAGCACGCCCAGCGCGCGAGCATGCGCCTCGATCGCGTCGCGTTCCCTGCCGTCGCCCATCACCACGAACAGCGCGCCGGGATCGATCGCCTTGGCCGCAGCGGCCACGTCGGCGAGCCAGCCGGCGCCGTTCACGGCACCCAGCGTGCCCGCGAACAGCGCCATCGGACGGTCGTCGAGCCACTCGCGGGTATCGCGGACGGCCTGCGCCCGGGCGGGGTCGGCCGGGAACGAGCGTAGGTCGCATCCGTTGGGGATGACCACGGCCCGCTCGGCGGGATAGCCCTGCGAGACGACCCACTGCCGCATGCCGGGCGCGAACGCGACGATCCGGTCCGCATGGCGATAGGCGTACCGTTCGAGCCGCTCGGCCGCCGCACGGGCGATGGGGTTGTGCAGCGCGCCGAGCGCGACGGGCACGCGCGGCCACACGTCGCGGATCTCGAGCACCATCGGAACCCGGCGCCGCTTGGCGGCGCGCACGGCCGGCAGGGCGATCGTCAGCGGCGTCGAGGTGGCGAAGACGACGTCGGGCCGAAGCGACGCGGCTCTGCGCCCCGCACGCGTGGCGAACGCGAAGAAGGCGCGCACCCGCTCCGCGTAGTTCATCCGGTTGCTGTACGGGACCGGGGTCCAGTGCGCCGTGAAGCCCGCCTCCCGCGTCTCGCGCCAGCCCGAGCCGGCTTCGCCCGAGCGGTCGGTGGTGACCATGTGCACCTCGTGGCCGAGTTCGGCGAACCGGCGCGCGACCTCGTACGAGCGCGTGCCTCCCGACATGTCGGGCGTGTTGAAGTACTGGTGCAGGTATGCGATGCGCATGCGTAGGAGTGTAGACCAGCGGGAGCTCGGCCCGTGCGCGGGAGACGCGCGTGTGGCACGCTGGTCACGTCGGGGCCCGACCCACCGGAGACTTCGTGACCGCCGAGCGGAACCGCAACATCGATGCGCTGCGCGTGGTCGCCGCTGTAGGCGTGTTGTGGTCACACAGCCTCAATGCGTTCTACAGCAGCTACGAGTGGCCGCGGCTGCTCGCGGGGCTGATCCTCGTCGGACGCGCGGGCGTGCCGTTCTTCTTCTTCGCGGCAGGCTGGGCGTACTCCGGATCACTCGAGCGGCACGGGAACCGCGCGCTCCGGCGCCGCGTCCTGCAGCTGGCCGGCATCTTCGCGGCGGCGTGGCTGTTCTCGATGGCCGCGGGGCAGCCGTGGTCGTGGTGGTCGACCGCCGGCGTCCGCGACATCCTCGCCGCTGTCTTCTACGGAATGCCGGCCGGACCGCTGTGGTTCTTCCCCGCGCTCATCGGCGCCACGCTGGTCGGACACGCGATAGCCGGCCGCGGCATGACCGGCGCGGCGGCGGTACTCGCCTGGGTGGCGTTCCTCGCCGGCGTCATCATCACCGCGCTGCTCCCCGGCATCATGGGCGACAAGGCCGCCCTTCTCAACCCGCTCACGCCCGGGATCGTCCTGTACCGTACGGCGGTCTACTGGTGCGGCGCCTACCTGACCGGCATGGCGCTCGCCGAACGCGGTTTCGCGCCCGACGGGCGGCAGACGCTCGCCCTCGTACTCGCGGGCGTGACAGGACTCGCCATCACGCTGGCGATGTACCTCGTTCCGGTGGCGCTGCTGCCGCGGTGGCTGGCCGGCTCGTTGACGAGCATCGCGGTCTGTGTCTACTCGGCGGGCGCGACCTCGCTCGGGGCCGCGGCGTTGACCCCGCGATCAGGCCGTCTCGTCGAGCTCGTTGCGAAGGCAGGACCTCTCGCCCTGTGGGTCTACGTCGTTCATCCCGTCGTGATGACGTGGTTGACCAGGCTGTTCCCAACAGCCTCCTGGGGGCCGTGGTTGTACACGCTCGCCGTCGCCGCAGTCAGCTTCGCGGCCGCGACGGTGGGCCTCTCCGCATGGCGCTTGCTGTACTCTGTCGCGGTGCATCCGACCCGACCGAGGACCGCACCGTGAGACGCTCCGTCCCCCTCATCGCTGCACTCGTGGTCGTCACGCTCGCCACCGCCGGCTGTGCGCGCGGGCACCTGCGCATCCGTGACGACCGTGTCGGCACGTGGACGCTCAGGAACCTCCCGCCGGCGGAAGCGCCGTACTGGAGCGACGCGACCAGCGCGAACACGACCTTCACCCCGCTCGCGGACAAGAACGGCGTGGTCATGTTCAAGAACCGCACCGACCAGACGCTGCACTACCACCCGACCGTGCTCGCCCAGTGGGCCCTGAAGTACCTGACCTCCTACCGGCAGACGAAGGACCCGCGCGACCTGGAGCTCGCCGAGAAGCAGGCGGCGAAGCTGATCGAGATCGCCGAGATCGACGCGGACGGCGTCATGTGGTTCGCCTTCGACTTCGACTTCCCGCTTCACGGCCGCAAGGACGCGAAGGACCAGATGATCGCGCCGTGGTACTCGGGCATGACCCAGGGCCAGGCGCTGTCGACCTTCTCGCGACTGTATGAGGTCACGGGCAAGGCCGAGTACCTCGACGCCGCTCGGCGAGTGGCCGCGTCGTTCGACCTGGAGCCGGCGGGCGTCGGCGAGCCGTGGACCGTCCGCGTCGATGAGGACGGCTACTACTGGGTGTCCGAGTACCCCTCGCCCGGCGGGGACACACAGGCGCTCAACGGCTTCATCTTCGGCCTCTTCGGCCTGTACGACTACTGGGCCGTGACCGGCGATGCCCGCGCGTCGGAGCTGCTGCGCGCCGGTGTCCTCACCGTCAAGGACCACTACGCGCTCTACCGCCAGCCCGGCGGCCTCAGCCTCTACTGCCTCGCGCACCGCGTGACTGCCGAACGCTACCACCGGGTGCACGTCCAGCAGTTCGCCCAGCTGTCGCGCATCACCGGCGATGCGGCGCTGCAGACCATGTCGGACGAGCTCGCGAGCGACTACGCGCCGGGCGCGTCGAAGAACGCGACGGACATGCCGTTCACCGAGGGCCACTCGGCGACGACCAGCCGGACGCCGTAGCTCACGCTCGGACCGGCCGGCCTCCCCGCAGCCATCGCTCGACCGGCAGCGCCGCCGCGAGGATCACCTCGGCGGCCGCCCACGACACCACCAGGAACACCGCGACGAAGGCCGTCGGCGGCAGTGCGTCGATGAGCGCCCAATCCCGCACGGAGCCGTGGATCAGGTAGAGCGGGAACGACACCGCCCCCGCGTGCGCCAAGGCGGCGGTCACGCGCGGCGAGGTACCCTCGGCCGACCGGTCGAGCCAAGCCGCGATGCGCGGTGAGCGCGCGAGCCACATACCGAGCGTGAACTCGAACACCCGGCACGGCAGGAACCAGTCGAGCACACGCTCGTAGGGCAGGTAGCGGAACGCGAGCACCCGGGCCGCCACCGACATGGCCAGGGCGGCGAGCAGCGTCGCGGTCGGCCACCTCGCGAGCGCGCGCGAGAGTAGCGGCCACAGCGCGTACAGAGCGAGGATGACACCGAGGAACCAGCTCATCGGCAGCATGAGCGCCTTCCACCTCACGCCGACGAGGGAAGCGACCCCGAACAGGTCGAGCACGCGGACGTACCACGTGGCCTTGGGCAGGCCCCGGCCGAACACCGTGAGCGTGAGCGCCAGCGCGATGAGGTAGACCGGGTACAGATGGGCGGCTCGGCGGCGCATGAACCGGCCGTATCCGATCGGCACACCTCCGTAGCGCCGCTCGATGAGCAGGCCGGAGAGCACGATGAGCAGCGTCACGCCGATGCCCCCGATGGTGCCCCAGTACAGCCACTTCGGCCCGAAGGGATCCCCGAACGGATGACCGTAGCGCTGGAACAGATGGGCGCCCACGACCAGTCCCACTCCGAGCAGACGAAGCGCATCGAGCGCCGGTACGCGCTTGGCGTCGGCGGCCGTCACCGCATGACCGCCTCGTACAGGTCGAGCAGGGCCGGCATCTGCGCCTCCCAGTTGTAGCGCTCGAGCACGGCCTCGCGCCCGCGCCGCCCCATCTCGACGGCGGCCGCCGGGTCGGAGAGCAGCGTGTCGATCGCCGCGGCGATCGCGGCAGGGTCCGCCGGGTCCACGAGCAGGCCACAGGCCACCTCGGAGACGATCTCGCGCCACAGCGGGAAGTCCGATGCGATGACCGGCAGCCCAGCGGCCATGTACTCGAAGAGCTTCCCGGGGTACGCCTCCATGTGGTTGGGCGCCGGCAGGAACGTCACCAGCCCGATGTCGACCTCCGCGAGCAGCTCGCGCAGGCGGGGCCGGTCGACCCACCCCAGCCA
>VAUM01000107.1 GCA_005774595.1 Actinomycetota bacterium | reverse complement strand
GGCCCATTCCATCGCGAGCCGCACGAGCGCGCTCGCCACTCCACGGCGGCGCCACTCGGGGACGACGAACAGGCCGAACAGGTACGCGTGCCGGCCGTCGACGACCCGGTAGCCGGGCGGCATCTGCACGACGCCCGCGGTCAGCGCGCCCACCGGCTCCCCGTCCGCCTCGGCTACCCAGCCGGCGAACCGCCCGGCCGGCGCCTCTGCGCGGGCCCACGCGCGCGTCGCGTCCGCTACCTCGGCCAGCCGGGCCTCATCAGTGACGTCGAGCTCGCGCAGCATCCGGCTGCGGAAGTCGAGCAGGACCGGCAGGTCGCCGGGCACGGCCGCGTCGCGCGTGGAGAAGGCGGCGCGCATCACGACGGCGCCGCGGCCGCGTTGTCCGCCGGATGCCCGTCGCCGAAGGGCGTGCCGTCGCCGTCGTCGACCACCACGCCGTCGCGCATGCGCACGGTGCGGTCGCACGCCGCCGCCACCTCGGGGTTGTGCGTGACCAGCACGAACGTGGTGCCGGTCTCGGTGTTGACGGTGCGCAGCGTGCGCACGATCTCGTCGCTCGTCACGGTGTCGAGGTCGCCGGTCGGCTCGTCGCCGAGGATGAGCGCGGGCCGGTTCACCATCGAGCGGGCGATCGCGACGCGCTGCTGCTGGCCTCCGGACAGCTCGCTCGGGGCGTGTTTCAGCCGATCGGCGAGGCCGACGAGCTCGAGCAGCTCGGCGGCGCGGATCGACGCCTCGGCGCGCGCCATCCCCGCGTACTCGGCGGCCAGCGCCACGTTCTCGACCGCGTTCAAGGTCGGTATCAGGTTGAACCCTTGGAAGATGAAGCCGATCTCGCGACTGCGGACCCGTGTGAGCGCCGTGCCGCGCAGCTCGTCCACGCGGCGGCCGTCGAGCCACACCTCGCCGTCGTCGGGCACGTCGAGGCAGCCGACGATGTGCATGAGCGTGGACTTGCCCGAGCCGCTCGGGCCCATGATCGCGGCCATCTCGCCCCGGTAGATGTCGAGCGACGCGCCGCGCAGGGCGTCGACGAAGTTCTCACGGCCGAGCCGGTAGCGCTTGGCGATCCCGCGGACGCTGACGACGGCCTCGGCGCCCATCACTCGTACCTCAGCGCTTCGACGGGGTTGAGCTGGGCCGCGTGCCACGCGGGGTACAGCCCGGCGACCACGCCGAGGAACACCGCGAACAGCACCGACTGTATCGCCAGGCCCGGTGTCACGAGGAACAGCACGTTGCCCGACGCCTCCCCGGCCGCGTTCAGCGCACCGGCGACCACCCAGCCGAGCGCAAGCCCGGCCGCGCCGCCGAGCAGCCCGATGACGGCCGACTCGGCGATGAACTGGCGCATGATCTGTCCGCTGCTCGCACCGATGGCCTTGCGGATGCCGATCTCGCGCGTGCGCTCGGCGACCGACATCGTCATCGTGTTGACCACCGACAGGCCGCCCACGAGCAGCGAGATCGCGCCGATGCCGAAGATGACCGAGGACAGCACGGATACCTGGCTGACGACCCGCTCCTGGAACGCCTTCGGGCCGGTCGCCTCGACGCCGTTCACATGGCGCTCGATGGTGGCCGCGAGCTGGTCGGGGTCGACACCCTTCTCGGGGTAGACGACGAACCCGGTGGCCAGGTTGCGCGCGGTGACTCCGGACTGCAGCGCATCGGGCAGGGTGTCCTTGTAGACCTCCTGCGCGTCCTCGAGCGAGATCGCCGCCATGTTGTCCGGCGAGGTGAGCGTGCGCTCCAAGATGCCGACGACCTCGAACTCGCGGTCCCGGATGGTGAGCACCTTGCCCACATAGGCGCTCTGCTTCTTGGCCAGGTCGTTCCCGAGGACCACGACCCCGTGGTCGCCGGACTCGAGGTCGCGGCCCTCGGCCATGCCGACCTTGAACGACTCGTACCGCGCCGCCTCCCAGTCCTCGCCCTGCAGCGTCGCGATGTTGCCCATGCTGACCGTGGGCAACTCCTCGTCGTAGAGAATGCCGACGGTGGCGAACGCGGCCTCCACGCCGGGGACGTGGCGCACATCGCGCAGCTTGGACATGGTGAGCGGCTCGCTGGCGAGTCCGAGTACGGAGGTTGCGGCGTTCACCACCACCTTGTCCGCGTAGTACTTGACGCCACCGTCGACGAGCAGGCTCAGCTTCTCGGACATGGCACCCATCACCACCAGCGCGAACACGCCGATGCTGATGCCGAATATCGTGAGGAACGCCCTGAGCTTGCGGCGGAATATGTTGCGCAGGATGCGCACGGTCGCGTCGTTTCGCCCCTTCGCCGCGGGTGCCGTCCGGTGGTCAGTCTATCGCACGCCCCACGGCCCGAACGCCCGCACCCGCGGGCGGCGCGCAGCCACGCCCCGAACGGCCGTTCACAGCCCCAGATCGAGCTGGCCGGGCCCCGGGTGCGGCCCGCGGTCGACCGGGTGTGCGGGGTCGCCGGTCAGCGCGCCGCCCGCACGCGGAGCGACGACGTCCGCGAGCACGAGCGCGAGGTCCCGCGCGTTGCGCGGCGCGAAGTCGCGCTTGCAGTTGTTGAACATCGCCCAGGTCCGCTCCGAGTCGCGCGCGAGATCGCGGATCGGCTGCTCCCATTCGGCGAGTTCCTCGGGCGTGTAGAGGTAGTCGAAGCGGTCGGCCGCGCTCGCGGTGCGCGCGTGCCAGGTCGCGGCGTTGCGGCCGTGGAAGCGCACGTACGACCACGGGGCGGTCACGGCCGTCACCGGCGGCATCGTGGTGCGCGAGGGCAGCTGCGGCGCGTCGACGGCCACGAACGACATCTCGCGCTCGGACAGGAACGCGAGCACCTCGGGCAGCAGCCGGTCGGCCGCCCACGAGGGGTGCCTGAACTCGACGAACACCGGCAGGCCTGCGAGCTGCTCGCGCGCGTACTCGAGGTAGCCGAGGTGCTCCATCGTGCGGCGGTGGCCGGTCGCCTCGAAGAACGGCGGGAACTGCATCAGCACGCCGCCCATCTTCCCGGCGTCGGAAAGCGGCGTCAGCGCCTCGCGGAACAGCTCGAACGAGCGCTCCACCATCTCGGGCGACGGCCGCGTGACGCGCCCGCGGTCCGTGAGGTCGTACTCATGCTCGCGCAGCTCGGCGGGCAGGACGCGCTCGTCGACGGTGTGCCGCGTCATCAGGCCGAAGGCCTTCACGTGGAAGGTGAAGCCGGGCGGCGTGCGTTCGGCCCACCGGCGCGCGTTGGCGGCGGTCGGCAGCGCGTAGAACGACGAGTCGACCTCGACCGTGTCGAACCTCTCGGCGTAGTAGCGCAATCGCGCCTCGGGCGTCGAGACGCCGCGCGGGTAGTACGCCTCGACCATCGTCTTGTCGGTCCACGAGCAGGTGCCGACGACCACGTCGCCCACGCGCGGTCACCCCCGCCCGTGCCGGCGGACGGGCGCGCTCAGTCGCGCCTGCGCCACGTGACCTGCGGCATCTCGAGGTGCGACAGGTCGAAGCGGGGCATCGCCAGGTGCGGACGGTAGCGCTTGATGGCCCACCAGCCCCAGCCGAACAGCGCCCCGAACGCGAGCACCATCACTCCGCCGAAGACCAGCCCGAAGATCGCGGCGGCCTTGCCGTCCATCATCACCTTCGAGCCCTCGGAAAGGGTCGTGCGGCCCGACAGCAGGAAGCCGACGTTGGAGCCGCGGACCTCGGCTGACTTGGACACCGTCACCAGCCCGAGCCCGCGGTCGATGGCCACGTCGCCGCCGGCGAGGGTGAGCAGCGTGCCGCCCTGCTCGACCGCGACGCCGCCCTTGGCCACCACGTCGCACGAGAACGAGCGCGACATCTCGATGTCACCGCCGGCCAGCACGCCGCCGAGGCACGACTGCGCGACGTCGGCCGACCCGCCCGCGTTCACGACGCCGACCGCCGACCGGCTGACGACCGCGTCGGCGCCCTCGGCCTTCCACGCCGCCGTCGACGCGGTCGTCACGACCTCGCCAGCGTGCGCGGCCGACTCCTCGAATCCTTCCGGCTCGATGCCGAGATCGTCCATCGTTCCTCCTCGTTCCGTGTGTCGCAGGTGGAGCGGCGGCCACTCAGGGGCCGCCTCCACATGCTTGTATACCCGACCGCGCGCGCCGCTACAGCACGTTGCGCGAGGCGTAGACGACGGCCGCCGCGATCGCGAGGCAGATCGACAGCGGGTCGAACCCGAACGCGATGAGCGAGCCGAGCGCCGAGGCCGCGCCGGCGATCATGGCGATGACGGGCCCGCGATGCCCGCCGCTGCCGCGCCGTGCCGCCTCGGCGACGGCGACGCCGTACAGCAGCGGGACGAGGAAGAAGTGAGAGCCGGCGAAGGCCAGCACGAAGCCGAGGATCGCGGCCGTGACGAGCGCCGCAAGTGCCGCGAGGACGGACTGCCGCGGCTTGACGTACGCCGTCTGGCCCTTCGCCGGGCGCGCGCACTCGCGGCACTTGTACCCGACCGGGGTCTCGACCATGTCCTTGGGGCACATGAAGCGCTCGCAGTCGGGGCAGGCGACGTTGGTCTCGACCTTCGGATGCCAGTGGCAGGCGGGCACGGCGCGGCTCACGCCCTCGGCCGCGTTGCGGTGATGAGCGCCATCTGAGGCATCGAGGCGAGGTGGCGGGTGCGGATCCCGCGCAGTCCCGAGCCAGCCATCCAGTCGCGGATCGTCGCCTCCGGATACACGCGCGTGCCGGTGGTGAGGTAGAAGAGCATCTCGTTGAGGCCGGCGGTCAGCGAGATGCCGCCGCCCTCGCCCTCGTACTCGCTGTCGAGGACCGCGACCGTGCCGCCCGGCGCGAGCGCATCGTACGCGCGGCGGAACGCGTCGGCGTTCTCGTCCCACGAGAGGTTGTGGACGAGGTTGAACAGCAGGACCGCATCGTACGGGCCGCCCCAGTCGGCGGTGCGGGCGTCGGCCTCACGCCAGGTGAACCGGTCGGCAAGGCCCACCTCGGCGATGCACTCGCGCCCGACCGCGCACGCTTCCGGCAGGTCGAGCACCGTGGCGGTCAGCGCGCCGTGGCGCCGGAGGAACGCCGCGGCGTACATCCCGTGACCGCCGCCGACGTCGAGCAGCGTGCGCGCTCCGGACGGCAGCGCGACCTTGCGCGCGACCTCGCCCGACACGAGCGGCACGAACGCCGCGAGGCCGCGCAGGTAGTGCCGCCAGAACTCCGGACCGCGGCCGTCGAGGTGCAGGTTGCGCGTCTCGCCGGAGCGCACGAGCGCGGTGAGGTCCGACAGCTCGCCCCACAGGTCGTCGAAGAACAGCACCGAGTCGCGCAGGTCCACGAGCGCGCCATCGGCGAGCCACCTGCGGACCGTGCGCGTGGTGCGGTAGCGTCGGCCCGAGCAGCGCAGGTAGCGCATGCCGCACAGCGCGCCGAGCAGCACGCGGGTGCCGAGCGGGTCAGTGCCGAGGCGCGTCGCGAGCTCCTCGCAAGTCAGCGGGTCGCCGGCGAGCGCGTCGAACACGCCGAGGTCGATCGCGGTCAGCAGCGCGCGGCTCGTGGCCATGCCCCAGTAGCCGTCGAGCAGGGGCAGCGGCGCGAGGCCGAGACGCAGCAGCGCCCACTCGAGCGGGTTCTCGGCGCGGACCGACGGTCTCACTGGAGCGGCTCCCGAGGGCGTAGGGGCGGGCGCGGACAAGCATACCGCGGGGGCGACGCGGGTATCATGGGCGTGTGGCGTCGCATACGACGTCACCGGCGACGTCGTATGTGACGCCGGCCTCGCGACAGGCGCCGAAGCATCGTGACGGCCCGTACCCGGACGGCCAAGGAGGTGCGCCGTGAGACCAGTGGTCGACTGCGGGACCTGCATCGGCTGCGGCCTGTGCGAGGAGACCTGCCCGGAGGTGTTCCGCGTCGCCGACGACG
>VAUM01000106.1 GCA_005774595.1 Actinomycetota bacterium | reverse complement strand
CGAGGGCCAGCGCGTCCGGGTCGATGACCTCGATGATCGTCACCTGCGCCTCGTCGGGCAGGAGCTCGACGGGCTCCTCGAGTTCGATGCCGTTCTCGTCGTAGATCACGCGCACCTTCGGCAGTAGCGCGTCGTTGCCGTGCCCCGCGACCACGGCGACCCGCATGTCGGACAGCCGCACGAGGCACCCGACCGGGAAGACGCCGATCGCCTTGACGAACAGCCGCGTGAACAGCGCGTCGAGCGGGCCGCGGGCCTCGCGCAGGATCTGCACGACGGCGCGGTCCGGCGTCTGCGCGACACCGAACGGGTCGGGCTTGGTGAGGTTCTCGTAGCGGTCGGCGATGGCGATCATGCGGCTGTACGGGTGCGGGATGTAGTCGGCCGGGCGTTCGGGGTAGCCGGAGCCGTCCATCCCCATGTGGTGCTCGTACGCCACCAGCATCGACGCCTTGTCCTCACCGGGCAGGCGGCCGAGGATCTGCGCGCCCACCGACGGGTGCATGAGCTTGATGGCCTGCGCCTGGTGCTCGTCGGCCGTGTCGAACGCCGACTTGCCGATGTCGTGCAGCAGCGCCGAGAGCCCGAGCGAGGTGAGCCCCTCGTCCGGCAGCCCGAGCGAGGTGCCGAGCGTCAGCGCGTAGATCATCACGTTGGTGGAGTGGAAGAGGTCCGCCTCGGTCTTGGCGCGCATCGTGGCCATCGCGAGGATGGCGGCCTGGTCTTCGCCGAGGCGGCCCGCGATACCGGCGACCACGCCGCTCGCATGGCCGAGGTCGGCGGTGCCGCCGCGCGCCATCTGCGCCTGAGCGGCGCGCAGCATCGAGATGAGCTGGTTGTACATGCCGCGGTCGGCCTCGCGCTTGCGGTCCCGCTCCTCGCGCTCCTCGTCGTCGTCGGCGAGGAACTGGATCGAGACGTTGGAGACGCCGCGGCTGGCGAGCTCAGCGTCCACGTCGAGGTCGGGGCCGGGCTTCAAGGCGAGCACCTCGGTCAGGCCGAGCGCATCGGTCTCGCCGAAGCCGGCGTGCAGGCCCATGCTCTCGATGCGCCTGGCCTCGAACGCCTCGGCCATCGCCGCCATGCCGGGCAGGTCGTCGGGGAGCACGGCGCTCTCGTGGTAGAGGCGCCCCTGGTGCCAATTGAGCGTGAACGGCGCGGCCGCGGCTGCGGCGCGCACGGCGGTCACGAGCCCCTCGACCGCCTCGGCGAAGCTCGGGTGCGTGGGCGGGTAGAGCTGGGTGGCCCTGCGTGCCTGGGCGAGCGCTGTGACGACGCCGACCGCGGTCTCGCTCACTTCGCTCCCCCCTGGCGCGTACGGTAGTCGAGCGCCTGCTTGACGAGGTCCTGCACCTCGGCGAAGTGGCCGCGCTTGATGAGCGCCTTGCGCGCCGCGAGCGACTTGAGCGCCGCCTCCGCGGACGGGTCGCTCACGCGCGCGAGCGCGCCGATGACCTCGCGGGCCAGCGCGAAGTCCTTGCCGTCGATGTCGAGTTCGCCGAGGCGCTCGGACAGCACGCGCGCGGCCGGTTCGCCGTCCATCTTGCCGAGCGCGCGTACGGCGATGACGGCCACCTCGGCGCTCGCGTCCTTCGACAGCGTGCCGAGTTCCCTGGCGGCGTTGAAGCCGCCCGTCATCGCCAGGCCGCTGGCGACCTCGCGGCGCGACTGCTCGTCGGCGCGGTTCATGAGCGCGTGGATGGCGCCGACGGCCCGCGCGTCGGGCTCCCGGGCCAGCCGCGCGACGATCGGCGCGAGTTGGAACCACTGAGCGTTCGGCGCGGCCGCAGCGAGCAGGTCGACGATGCGCCGCCCCACCAGGTCCTCGGCGGCCGACAGGCCCTCGGCCTTGAGCGCGAGCGCCTCCTCGGCGAGCGCCACGTCGGAGCCCTCGCCGGCCTGCTTCACGATCTCGCGCGCCAGCGCGATGCGGCTCGGGTCCTCCGCGAGCGCCTTGAGCACGGCGGCCATGGTGCGGCGGCCGGTGGCGGAGGAGATCGCGTCGCGCAGCTTGCGGTCGAGGTCGGGCCAGGGCTGCTGGGCGCGCATCTCGCGGGAGTGCAGCTCGCCGAGGACGTGGAGCGCCATCGCGAGGTCGCGCTCCTCGACGAGCACCGGCACCATCCCGGCGAGGCTCTCGATGCTGTGGCAGTACAGGCCGTAGTCGGTCTGCTGGTCGAGCAGGGCGAGCATCGTCTCGACCGCACGCGCGCTCGCCTTGGCCGAGGAGGCCTCGCCGCTCGCGCGGGTGCGCTCCTCCTCGGTGACCTCGGTGAGCTTGGCGACGGTCGCGTAGGTCTGGTCGGCGACGGCGATGGGCACCTCGGGCTCGGTCTTCGCGCGCACGGTCATCATGTGCTCGAGGAACTCAGACTCCTTGCCGGAGCGGCCCATGTCGGGCAGCATCGCGCGGACCTCGGCCATGATCGAGTCGAGCTGCTCGGCGATCGGCAGCTTCGTCATCGCGTTGGACAGCGACAGCATGTTGCGGCCGTACAGGCCGCCGGTCAGGCCGCCCGCCATCTGGTCGGGGCTGACGAACGCGAACGCGCGCGCCACGATCTCGCGCGGGTCGCCCGCGTCCATCGCGACGGCGAACAGCGCGTCCTTGCCGCCGGCGTCCTGCGCGGCGAACGCGGCCGCGAGGTTGCGCGCGAGGTCGACGAGGCCGTCGTCGCCGGCCGCCCGGCCGAGTTCCGCGAGCCCGTCCTCGAGCGCCGAGGAGTCCTTCTTCGACATCGCGGTGAGCCACGCGGTGAGCTTGGCCGGGTCCATGCCGAGGTCGCGGAAGAACGCGTCGATGTCGGTGTCCGGTGTGAGCAGGTCCTCTTCGACGACGGTGAGGTGCACGTCGGAGGCGCGGATGCTCTCGACGCCGAGCGAGACCAGTTGGGCGGCGAACCCGCCCTCGGTGCGCGTGGCGGCCGCGTCGCCCATCGCCAGCGTGAGGAAGCGCATGAGGTCGTCGGGCGAGCAGCCGGGGAGGAAGTCGACCTCGGCCACGCCGTGGGCGCGCAGGTCGCCCGCGAGGTCGCCGACGCCGGGCGTGCCCGAGGCGATCGGCTCGTCTGTGTAGGTGAGGCCGTCGCGGCCGACGGCGAGCGAGAGCACCGGCCGGCCGCCGAGGAAGGCGACGAGGGCCTCGGCGGCCGCGTCGACGGACTGCTTGGGGATCGGGCTCGTCGGCGGGTAGAGGCGCAGCGACTTGGCCGCCGCAGACAGGCCGCGGACGATCGCCTCGAGGTCGCGCTTCTCCTGGTCTTCGAGCGCCACGAAGGTCCTTCGAGCGGGGAGCCGGCTCACAAGAGGGTATCGGAAGTAGCGTGAGCGTGCATGAACGCAGAACGGCGCGCGGGCGGTGCTCGCGGTGCGCTACCCTATCCCCATGGGTGACTACGCCGTCGAGATCCTGTTCGTGTTCGGGCTCATCGTGCTCAACGGCTTCTTCGCCGCGTCCGAGATCGCGCTCATCAGCGCGCGGCAGTCGGCGCTCAAGGCCGCGGCCGAGAAGGGCTCGAAGGGCGCCCAGGCCGCACTGAGGCTGACCTCGGACCCGTCGCGCCTGCTCTCGGCGGTGCAGATCGGTATCACGTTCCTCGGCTTCATGGCCTCGGCCACCGCGGCCGTCACCCTCGCCGAGCCGGTCGCCGCATGGCTGCGCTCGCTCGGGGTCGCATGGCTCGACAGCATCGCCACCGGTACGGCCGTGGCAGCCGTCACCCTCGTCATCTCGTACGTGAGCATCGTGGTGGGCGAGCTGGTCCCCAAGCGCCTCGGCCTGCAGCGCGCCGAGGCGGTGGCCAAGGCGGTCGCAGGTCCCATCAGCGTGCTGGCCGCCGCCGTCTCGCCGCTCGTGTGGCTGCTCGCGCGCAGCACCGACGCGGTCGGCCTGCTCATCGGCGTGAAGCCGGGCGCCGGGCAGGCGGGAGTCACCGAGGAGGAGATCAAGCTCCTCGTCACCGAGCAGGGCACGCTGCTCGAAGAGGAGAAGCGCATGATCCACGAGGTCTTCGAGCTCGGGGACACCGTGGTGCGCGAGATCATGGTCCCGCGCGTGGACGCCGTGATGGTCGAGGATACCGTGACGCTGGAGGACGCGCTCGCGGTGTTCGACCGCTCCGGCTTCTCGCGCCTGCCGGTCTACCACGAGGACCCCGACAAGGTCGTCGGCATCGTGCTGCTGAAGGACTTGGTCGCCCCCGCAGCGGCGTGCCGCGTGGCCGGCGTGCCGATCACCGGCGAGATGCGCCCGCCGACGTTCGTTCCCGAGACGATGCGCATCCTGCAGCTGCTCTCGGAGATGCAGGCGGGGCGCAATCACATGGTCATCGTGGTCGACGAGTACGGCGGCACCGCGGGCATCGTCACGATGGAGGACATCGTCGAGGAGGTCGTGGGCGAGATCGCCGACGAGTTCGACCCGGACCGCAAGTACGTCACCGAGACCGGCGAGGGCCGCTGGACCGTCGACGGGCGCCTGCCGGTCGAGGACGCCGGCGAGATGCTCGGCCTCGAGCTGCCCGAGTCCGACGAGTACGAGACGCTCGCGGGCTGGGTGCTCATGCGCCTCGGCCACATCCCCGAGCCCGGCGAGACCGTCGAGTGCGACGGGTTCGAACTGCGCGTGACCGCGGTGCGGCGCCGGCGCATAGCGCGGCTGCAGGTCACCCGCACGCGGCCGTTTGAGACCGGCGGCGCTGGCGCATAAGCCCGAGTGGGCGCCCGTACGGCCGCCGCGCCGCGCATGAGGGAGGAGCGCCACCGTGAAGACGCTGTACCGCTGCTGCTGGTCTACATCGTGGCGAGCATCGTGATCCCCAAGGAGCCCGAGGCCGAGTACGTGCCGCCGCCCGCGCCGCCGGCCGGGACGGGCGCCGCGTGACGGAGCTCGCGCCCGCAGGACCGACCGCGCCCGGGGACGCGATCGACGCGCACGTCCACCTGTTCACCGTGCCGCTCATGACGGAGTTCATCGAGAACAACCCGGACGCGCCCGCCCGCTTCAAGAAGGCGCTCGCCGAGCGCAAGTTCGGCCGCCGCGGCCAGGAGCTGCCCGACCTGACGGCCGAGCAGGCGGCGTGCTGGTACGTCGACCGCCTGCGCGCTGCCGACGTGGCCAAGGCGCTCGTCGTCTCGGTGTTCCCGGACTCGCAGTACACGCGCGACTTCATCGCCGCCGCGTGCGGTCACGTGCATGCGCTGTGCAGCGTGGACCCGCGCTCGCCCGACGCGCCCGCGTTGCTCGAGCGCGAGATGGCCGCCGGCTTCCGGGGCGTGAAGCTGTATCCGGTCAACCGCTGCTACCGGCTGTCGGACCCGGCGTGCCGCCCGTTCTTCGAGAAGGCCGCCGAACTCGGCGCCAACCTCATCATCCACTACGGCGTGACGGTCGACCCGACCGGTGACCTGCGCTACGCCGACCCGGTCGACCTGTCGCCCGTGGCGCGCGACTTCCCCGAGCTGAGCTTCGTGATCGCGCACTTCGGCGCCGGCTGGCTCGACAGCGTCCTGCGGCTCGGCTACCAGTGCGCCAACGTGTGCGTGGACTCGAGCGGCACCAACAATTGGATGGACCACTACGTGCCGAAGCTGTCCGTGGCCGACGTGTTCGAGCGGTGCCTGACCGCGCTCGGGCCCGAGCGCGTGCTGTTCGGGACCGACTCGGGCACGACGGCGCCGTACCGGACCTGGATCCGGCACATGCAGCAGCGCACGCTCGAGGGACTCGGCGTGCCCGACGCGTGGATGGACGCGGTGATGCGCGGCAACGCCGCGAGGATCTTCCGCCTCGACGAGGAGTGGAGCGCGAGATGACCGCGAAGAAGAAGCCGGCGCACGACGCCGCGCCCGCCGAGAGCGCTCCAGCTGAGGGCGCCGTTCCCGCGCCGGCCTTCTCCGCGGCCCCGGCGTCACATACGACGTCGCCGGTGACGTCACATACGACGTCGTATGTGACGCCGC
>VAUM01000105.1 GCA_005774595.1 Actinomycetota bacterium | reverse complement strand
GGCTGACCTACCGCGCCGCCTCGCCCGTCACGATCGCGACGCTGCCGCTCGGGTACGCGGACGGCGTCCACCGCCTGCTGTCGAACCGGATGCGCGTGCTGATCGGGGGCGTCTCGTGCCCCCAGGTCGGCCGCGTCTGCATGGACCAGCTCATGGTCGAGGTGCCGAGGGGCGTCGAGGTCAAGCGTGGCGACGAGGCCGTTCTCGTGGGGGCGCAGGGCGGCGAGTCGATCACGATGGACGAGGTCGCGGAGCTGGCGGAGACCATCAACTACGAGATGGCGTGCGCGTTCTCGATGCGGCTGGAGCGCCGGTAGTCCGAACGGGTCACCCCGCGTGCGAACTTCGCGCAGGTTCTTGCAGGAATCGGGGGCCGGAAGGGGAACAACGCCGGTGTTGGGGGCGCTGGCGGCCCGAGCGGTCGCCGGTGCCGTGTCGTGCAAAGGGGGTCGTCGGGTGGACGATCAGGAACTCGCCGAGGTGAAGTTCCACCAGGAGACGGTGTCCAAGGACGCCAACTCGCCGCTTCATCTCATCCGAGAGAAGGAGATGGAGATCGCGGGCCGCGTGCTCGCCGCCAAGCGCGAGGCGGAGGAGATCGTCGCCACCGCGCGGCGGCAGGCCGCCGAGACGATCGTGAAGGCGGAGGACGAGGCGGAGGGGCTCGCGGCCAAGAGCGAGGCGAAGGCGCGCGATGCCGCCGAGGCCGAGGCCGTATCCATCCGTACCGCGTCCGAGGAGGAAGTGCGCGCGCTCCGCGAGTCCGTCGCGTCGCGCCAGAAGGAAGCCGTCGAATACCTCGTCGACGTCGTCGCGGGGAAGCGGTAGGGGTCGGCCGGTGAGTCCCGGTCTGCGCAAGGGGGTGTAGCCGATGCTCGTTCCGATGGCCAAGGTGGAGATCATCGGGCCGAAGAACCTCTTCTTCGATGTCCTGAGCATGCTCCACGAGGGTGGCCGCCTCCACATCGAGGACCTCTCCCGGAAGATCCAGACCGGGGAGCTGCCGCTCGACCAGATGGAGGTCTACGCGCGCCAGGAGAAGGACCGCGAGCGGATGGAGGAGATGCTCATCCGCGTCCGCGCGATCCTCAAGGCGCTCAACGCGCCGACCGGCGGCCTCGACTCCGCCGCGCGCAAGCGCGAGTACGACCGCATGTGGCACTTGGACGGCGCGCAGATGGAGGAAGAGGTCGCCCTCGTCATCGAGGAGGTCGAGGAGCGCACCTCCGGCCTCGCGACCGCACACACCTCCATCGAGTCCGAACTGGCGCTGCTCGCCCGGTACGAGCCGATCCTTCAGAAGATCCAGCCGCTCGCGAAGCAGATCGTGTCGACCGGGGCGTTCGATTCGGTCGCGCTGCTCGTCGAGCGCAGGTACAAGGGCGCGCTCGAGAGCCTCAAGGAGGAGCTCGGCAAGCTCACCAAGAACCAGTGCGAGATCGTCTCGACCGACGTCGACGAGGACACCACGGCGGCGATCGTGGTCTTCCCGAAGGCCCACGGTGAGGCGGTCCACAAGTTCCTGGCGATGGAGAACGTCAACCAGATCCGGCTGCCCTCCGAGTTCGAGGACATGCCGTTCGACGCGGCGTACGACGCGATCCGGGAGCGCCGCAAGAACCTGCCGACGGAGCTGTCGGGCATCACGAAGGACCTCGACGAGATGTCGGGCAAGTGGTACCTGCGCCTCTCGGTGATCCGGGATGTGCTCATCGACAAGACCGACGAGATCGCCGCGATCCCGCAGTTCGGGCGCACGGAATACGCGTTCGTGATCAACGGCTGGGTGCCCGCCGGCGACGTCGCGCAACTCCGCAAGGACCTTGCGTCGCGCTGGGGCGGCGAGATCATCATCGAGCAGCAGGAGATCGACGAGCACGAGTACTCCGACACCCCGGTCGCCCTGAAGAACCCGGAGGTCGTCAAGCCGTTCGAGTTCCTGCTCGCCCAGTACGGCATGCCGAAGTACGGGACGGTGGATCCGACCTGGTTCCTCTTCCTGTTCTACCCGCTGTTCTTCGGGATGATCGTGGGCGACGTCGGCTACGGACTCGTGATGCTCGGGATCATCATCTGGCTGCGCATCAAGTACCACGAGAAGCCGGCGATGCAGCTCGCGACGGCCATCCTCGGGCCGGCGGCCACCGCCGTCGTGGCGTTCGGCATCATCTACGGTGAGCTCTTCGGCAACGTGCCGGCCAAGATGGGCTGGATCGCGGGCGAGCCCACCAAGTGGTTCGGACTGATCCCCACCTTCCACCGCGTCGCGCTCGTCACCAACTTCATGTACATCGCGATAGCCGTGGGCTTCGTGCAGGTCATGTTCGGGCTGATCCTGGGGATCGTGAACGGCATCCGCACCAAGCACATGAGTCACGTCTACGAGAAGGGCGGCATGCTCGGGGTGCTCCTTGGGCTGCCGCTCATCATCTTCGCGAGCCTTCCGATGGCCGGCGAGGTGCTCGGCGAGACGCTCGGGTTCGCGGTGCAGGGCGTCGCCGCCCTGCTCATGCTCGCCGGCTTCTTCTTCGCCATCAAGGGAGGCAAGATCCTCGGAGGCGTCGAGTCGATCCTGCAGTTCTCGAACGTGGCGAGCTACATCAGGATCATGGCCGTCGGGCTCGCGGGCGCGATCTTCGCCGACGCGGTCAACGGCATCATCGAGAAGACCGGCAACTTCTTCCTCGGCGCGATCATCGCGCTGTTCCTGCACGGGCTGAACTTCATCATCGCGGCGTTCAGCCCCTCCATCCATGCGGTCCGTCTCAACTTCCTCGAGTTCTTCGGGAAGTTCTATGAGACCGGCAAGCAGAAGTACAGCCCGTTCCAGAAGACCGGAGGTGAAGGAAGCGCATGATGTTCAGCAAGAGGCTCAAGACCGTCCTGTTCGGCAGCGCGACTCTCATGGCGTTCCTCGTGCCCGCCATGGCCATCGCGGAGGAGGCCGCCGCCGAGGGAGCGGCAGCCGGGGGCGACGTCGCGTGGCAGGCGACCGTGGGCAAGGCCCTTGCGGCCGGCCTCGCGATGGGTCTGTCGGCGATCGGCGCCGGCTATGCCCAGGCCAAGATCGGCTCGGCAGGCGCCGGCACGCTCGCGGAGCGCCCTGAGGTGTCGATCTGGATCATCACCCTGCAGGCACTCCCGGAGGTCATCGTCCTGCTCGGTTTCGTGTCGGCGATCATGATCAGCGGATAGCAGACGCTTGACGGCTTTGCCCCACGGGGCGAAGCCGCGACGGAGGAACCGGACATGGCACTTGATGACATCTTCAAGGCGTTGGAGGAACAGGGCGAGGCGGAGTGCGCCGACATCGTGGAGGCCGCGCGTGATCAGGCCGACTCCATAGCGAAGGAGGCGGCTCGCGAGGCCGACGCGATCCGCGCCAAGCGGATCGAGCTGGCGGAGCGCAGCGTCAGGTCGGCGACCGCGCAGCAGATGAACACGGTGCGGCTCGAAGGCAAGAAGGAAGTCGCCTCCGTCAAGGAGGATGCCGTCCAGGCGGTCTTCGCCGCCGCGCTCGGGCAACTGGGTACCCTTCGCGGCACCGCCGGCTACGAGGCGCTCTTCAGGGCGCTCGCGGCCGAGGCCCTCGAGGGCGTCGCCGCGGATGCGGAGGTGCTCGTGGACCCCGCCGACGAGAAGATCGCGGCCTCGGTCCTGTCGGAGATGGGTGTCAGCGCGCCGGTCAGGAGCGAGCTCAACTCCGCCGGCGGACTGGTCGTGCTCACCGACGGCGGCCGCATCGCACGCCGTAACACGCTCGAGGACCGGTTGGACAAGGCGCGCGTGCGCGCTCAGGCCGGGATCGCGGGGATCCTGCTGTCATGACGCCCGTCTCGACAGCGGAGAGCCGTCGGCCGGCGGGCAAGGACTACGGGTACTGCAACGCTCGCGTGCGCGGGATGAAGTCGCGGCTGTTCGATGCCGCGTACTTGGAGCGCCTCATGGGAGCGGCCGACCTGTCGGGCGTCATCCACGAGCTCGTGCAGACCGAGTACAACCCCGACCTGGAGCAGACGCTCATCCATGGCCGTACGGCCGCGCAGGTCGACGAGGCGCTCAAGCTCAACCTCGTGCGCACGTACCGCAAGGTGCTCAGGCTGCTGAACGAGGACGCGTTCTTCCTCGTCACGACGCTGCTCGGCCGCTGGGACCTGTTCAACCTCAAGTCGATCGTCCGCGGCAAGCACGTCCACTTGACCGTCGGCGAGATCCACGACGGCCTGCTCCCGGTGGGAGCGCTGAACGCAGTCGAGCTGGATGCGCTCGCGGCGGTCGAGGACATCCGTGCGGTCGCCGACACCGCCGCGACCTGGGGGCTCGAGTACGCTCCGGCGCTGCGCGCGGGCTACATCGCGTTCGCGAGGAGCGGTGACCTGCCGGAGCTCGAGCTCGAGCTCGACGGCCACTACGCGCGATGGGCCTCGGAGCGGCTCCGGAAGCGGGGAGAGAACGCCGCGCTGGCGCGGCGCATCCTCGGCATGCAGGTCGACACCGTCAACCTCATCACGGTGCTCCGGCTCGTCAAGGCCGATCTCGAGGGTGTTGACCCGATGACGTTCTTCCTCGAGGGCGGCTGGTCCATCCACCGCGACCTGTTCGAGCAGCTGGCGAAGACGTCTGACGTCGACGAGCTGCTCGACCGCGTCAAGGGCACGCCGTACGGCAAGACCCTGGAGGATTCGGCGATCGCCTACCTCGAGGAGAACTCGCTGGCCGTCTTCGAACGTTCACTCGAGACGCTGCTCACGAGGCGCGCGGTCGCGAGCGGGATCGGCGACCCGCTCGGCGTAGGCGTCGTGGTCTCGTACCTGTGGGCGAAGCTCAACGAGGTCACGAACCTCCGCATCGTCGTGAAGGGCAAGGCGATCGGGATGCCGGAGAGCCGGATGAGGAAGGAACTCATCCTTGTATAAGCTCGTCGTGCTCACCGACTCCGACAACGCCGACGGCTTCAGGCTCGCCGGCGTGGACGTCCAGGTCGCCGAGGGTGACGACGATGCGCGTCACAAGCTCAACGCGCTCATCGACGACGAGGCCTCGGGCATCATCGCCGTCAACGAGAAGATGATGGCGGTCATCGACGAGCGCACCCAGAAGAAGATCGACTCCATCTACCGTCCAATCGTCGTCTCGCTGCCGATCAAGGAGACCCTTGAGACCGGCGAGGACCACCGGGCGTACCTGTCCAGACTCATCCGACGAGCCATCGGGTTCGACATCACACTGAGGCGGGGCTGATGATCGCAGGAACCATCTCCAGGATCACGGGACCGGTCGTCACCGCAGAGGGCATGACCGGCTCCAAGATGTACGACGTCGTCCGCGTGGGCGCACAGGGCCTCATGGGTGAGGTCATCCGGCTCGAAGGCGACCTCGCGACCATCCAGGTCTACGAGGACACATCCGGCCTGATGGTCGGCGACGCCGTCGAGTCGACCGAGAACCCCCTTATGGTCGAGCTCGGGCCGGGGCTGCTCTCGTCGATCTACGACGGCGTGCAGCGGCCGCTGCCGGTCGTCGCCCAGCAGTCGGGCGACTACATCGAGCGCGGTACCGTCGCCTCGGCGCTCGACCGCGAGCGCCTCTGGCACGTGGTGCCGAAGGTCGAGGCGGGCGCGCAGGTCGGCCCGGGCGACATCGTGGCGACCACGCAGGAGAGCGAGACGATCGAGCACCGCATCATGGTGCCGCCGGGGTTGTCCGGCACGGTCGTCAAGGTCGTCGCCGAGGGGGACTACAACGTCGACACGACGCTGCTGACCCTGGACGGCGGCGGCGAGGTGAAGATGTCGCAGTGGTGGCCGGTCCGCCAAGGCAGGCCCTACAAGCGCAAGCTCGACCCGACCACGCCCTTCACGACCGGCATGCGGATCCTCGACACGTTCTTCCCGATCGCGCTCGGCGGCAACGCCATCATCCCGGGCGGGTTCGGGACCGGAAAGACGGTCACGCAGCAGTCGCTCGCCAAGTGGGCCGACGTCGACGTCATCGTCTACATCGGCTGCGGAGAGCGCGGCAACGAGATGACAG
>VAUM01000104.1 GCA_005774595.1 Actinomycetota bacterium | reverse complement strand
AGCACGAACGCCGTCGTGGTGTGCAGGTAGATGGCGAACGGCAGCGCGATGAGCGTCATGCGGTGCGCCCACTTCTCGCCGCCTGCTCCCGTGATGAGGATCCACAGGTCGACGAAGCAGATGATCATGTAGATGTTGGCCGCCGAGCCGGTGTAGACGAACGGCGAGGTGGGGTTCGGCGTCAGCAGCATCCAGCCGGCGCGCCACGGCCGCTCCATGTCGGTGACGATGCCGAGCAGGGCCAGCATCACGAGCACGCCAGCCTGCAGCACCGCGAGCCGGGAGAGCGGCGCGAACTGGTGGGCGCCGAACAGGTGCACGCTCGCGTACACCACGAGGCCGCCGGCGGACAGCCCGACGTAGTACATGTAGTTGGTGAACCACAGGCCCCACGGGTACGCGTCCCGCATCCCCATGACGGCGCCGCCCTTGGCCAGCGCGACGCCCCAGGCCGTGATGCCCAGGCCGATCACGACGGAGAGCAGGCCGACCCAGGTCCAGTAGCGGGGACCCGCCGAGAACAGCGCCCCGAAGTCGAAGTCGATACCGATGAAGCGCTTCACGCCACGGCGCGGAGTGGTCACGAGCGGCATCCCCATCACCCCACGTACCAGATCATGGGCTCGGTGCCGTGCTCCTCCTTGAGGCGCCACACGCGCCTCGTACGGAGCAGGACCGAGACCTCGCTGTCGGGATCGTTCAGGTCACCGAACTTGCGCGCGCCCACGGGGCACGCCTCGGTGCACGCGGTGGTACCGCCGTTGCGCGTGCGCTGGACGCAGAACGTGCACTTCTCGACGACGCCGGCCTTCTCCTCGAGCGGGACCTTCGGGTTGACCTCACCCTCGGGCACCTCGGGTTCGACCCAGTTGAAGTGCCGGGCGCCGTACGGGCACGTCACCATGCAGTTGCGGCATGCGATGCACTTGTCGTAGTCGATGACGACGATGCCGTCCGGCTCCTTCCACGTCGCCTTGACCGGGCAGCCGTAGACGCAGGTGGGCTTGGCGCAGTGCATGCACTGGACCGGCAGGTACCACTTGTCCGGCCGGCCGCCCTCCTCGTAGTGGGCGTCGGCCTTCTCGATGTCGATCCTGCCGGGCTCCATCTCGAGCACCTGGATGTAGGTGAAGCCCGAGTCGCGCCCGATGTTGTTCTCCTTCACGCACGCGTACACGCACTTGCGACAGCCGACGCACGCCTTCACGTCGATGACCATCGCCCAGCTCTGCTTGCCGGGCGGGTCCGCGTACTCGACCGGGTGGCCGGGGTAGTTGACCTCGTGGTTCTCGGCGGCGATCTCCGCGATCGGGTCTGCGTGCGCCGCGCCCTCGGCGCCCTCGCCGGCCGCGGCGCCCTCGGGGCCTTCCGCGAACGCGGGCAGCGAGGTCGCGAGCGCGGGGACGGTCCCCGCCGCGATCACGCCGAGCAGCGCTCCCGCGCTGCGGATGAAGTTGCGCCGCGAGAACGTGGGGACGACACCCTCGGGGATCGTCACGTCGTTTCGCGTGCGCTCGTCGTCGTGGCTCATCGCTTGGCCCTTCCCGAAACGAGCTTGCCTGCAAGTCCTGCCACCGCGCCGAGGCCGACGGCGGCCAGCGCCAGCAGCCAGGCTGGCGTCTGGACCGCTGGCGCTACCGGCGGAGGCGCGAGCGGCTTGAACGGCTCGCGCTCGGGCAGCACCCGGAACTGGAAGCCCGTGCCGGTGAACGGCGGCAGAGCCGACGCGAAGATCCAGCCCGGGGTGTGCGGGTCGTGGCATCCGGCGGAGGTGCACTTCGGCAGGCCCTTGCCGTGGACGCCCTGCTGCCACTCCTCGTACTTCGCCGAGTGGCAGGTGCGGCACACCTCGGCGAGGTGCGCGTCGTCCTTGATGTCGATGAGCGACCCGTCCGGCAGCTTCAGCTTGCCCGGGTCGCGCGTCGGGTCGTCGTGGCACCGCAGGCACGCCGCCTCGTCACGGCCGAGGACGTCGTGGATCTCGAGCTCGATCTCGTGCTTCTCGAACCCGTTGGGCAGCGACTTCCCGCCGTCGGTGACGGGATGGCACTTCGTGCACGGGTGGAACGCGAGCTTGCCCGCGGACGCCTGCCCTCCGAACGCCGGGAGCGGCGCGAGCATCGCGGCGGCCAGCAGGGCCGCGGCCCCGAGGAGGACCGGTCCCCCTCGCGCCGGTCGTGTCACAGTACGTGACGGAAACGGACCCATGTCGTCTCCTGTCGGTCTTGTCGGGCCGCTCTCGCTTCGCGACGCGGCTGCTGACCTGCGGTTCGTGCAGTGGATGTACCTGAGCACCAGCGTGAGTATCGGTTGCGAGGCGATGAAGCCGATTCGCGGGCGCTTCATGTCCTGTTAGGGTTGTGTTAGGGCCGTGCTGGAGACACCGGCCTCGGCACACACGGCGCTTGACGCGCCGTCGCGGGGGTCAGTAGGTTCGACTCCCGACGCAGAGGCGCGCCACGGCGCCGGAGAGTCACCCCCCCCCCAAGACGAGGACGCATGGACGAGAGCCGCGAGGAGACCAGGACCGCACGGCAGCCCGGTGCGCGGATGCGCACCGTGGTGCGGCGCGCGTGGACGGCGGTCGCAGTCGTGGCGGCCGTCATCGCTCTCAGCGTCGCGGCCGACCTCGTCACCGCCTCGCCCGCCGTGTGCGGCGCCTGCCACGAGATGCAGCCGGCGCTCGAGACGTGGCGCACGTCGGGCCACAGCAAGGTCGGCTGCCCCGACTGTCACGAGGACCCGCGCCCCTGGTACCGCTTCCCCGAGACGCTCGGGGTGCGTGGCGCGATGCTCACCCGTGACTTCAACGCACACTTCGCGCGGGCGGACGCGGGCACCTCGGCGGTGTCGGTGCTGCCGACCTCCACCATCCCGGTCTCGCGCTGCGAGGGTTGCCACGACCCGTCCCGCAAGGTGTCCATGAAGTTCGGCACGCTGATCGACCACACCGATCACGCGAAGCGCAACGGGGACTGCCTCTCGTGCCACCTGTGGACCGCGCACCCCGAGCCCGGGACCGACAAGCCGCTGCTCATGATGCGGCAGTGCTTCGACTGCCACGGCCGCGCGAAGACCTCCGCCGCGCCCGGCACGTGTGAGACGTGCCATCCTGCCTCGTTCGAACTCGTGCCCCCGACCCACGCGCCGAAGGACTGGAAGGCCGGCCGCGTGCACGGGGTGCCGGCCCGGAAGGACCGCACGAACTGCACGATGTGCCACGAGGAGTCCTTCTGCTTCGACTGCCACCGGATCGAGATGCCGCATCCGGCAGGCTGGAACGCCGGCCGCACCGCCCACGGCCCGGTCGCGAAGGCGGACCGCGGCGTCTGCCGCACGTGTCACACCGAGGGCCTTGTCTTCTGCAGCATGTGCCATCACGAGGGCTACCGGCCCGCCGAGGGCACCTGGGCCGAGCAGCATCCGAAGGTGGTCGGCGGCAAGGGCTCCGCGTACTGCTTCGACTGCCACGCGCCGACGTCGTGCACAGCCTGCCACACGTCGGCCGCGGCAGCGGCACAGGTCGAGAAGCGCGAGGCCGCCGAGGACAAGGGGTACTGACGCCGGCACGCTCAGGCGCACTCGCAGAGACTCGCAGAGGCGAGCGCTGGTCAGATACCCCGCTCGGCATGTATACTGCCGCCTCGGCCGGAGAGTCGGCCGCATATCCCAAAGACTCGGTCGTCCTTAGCGTGCCTTCGCTCGCCTTCCCAGGACCGGCTGCGTCTGTGACGCAACGTGCCGCCTGATGTGGCGCACAGCGAAGGAGGAAGACCTAGTTTGAGTTTCGACAACCTGGGGCTCGACGCCCGCCTGATGCAGGCGGTCCGTTCCATGGGGTACAGCGAGCCCACCCCGATCCAGCGGGATGCGATCCCGCACGTGCTCGAGGGGCGCGACGTCATCGGCTGCGCCCAGACCGGCACCGGCAAGACCGTGGCGTTCGTGCTCCCGATGCTGCAGCGCCTGAGCGATCGCAAGGGGATCAAGGCGCTCGTGGTCACGCCGACCCGCGAGCTCGCGCTGCAGATCGACGAGGTCGTACGCTCGGCTGCGAAGCACACCGGCCACCGTGCCACCGTCATCTACGGCGGCGTCGGCTACGAGCCGCAGCTCAAGGCGCTGAAGCGCGGCGACCTCGACGTGCTCGTCGCCACTCCCGGCCGCCTGCTCGACGTGCAGGAGCGCGGCGCGCTCGACCTGCGCAACGTGGAGGTGCTCGTCCTCGACGAGGCGGACCGCATGCTCGACATGGGCTTCTGGCCGCAGGTGCGCCGCATCCTCGCGCTGCTGCCGGATCGCAGGCAGAACCTGCTGTTCTCGGCGACCATGGGCACCGCCGTGCTGCGCGTCATCAGCTCGACGCTCACCGACCCGGTGCGTGTCGAGGTCGCCCCGGCGTCCACGCCGGTCGAAGCGATCGACCAGGCCGTGTTCCCCGTCTCCGGCACCCAGAAGTCGCAGCTGCTCGTGGAGCTCGTGAAGCGGCGCGAGCTGCAGCGCACGCTCGTGTTCACGCGCACCAAGCACCGCGCCGACCGCGTGGCCAAGCAGCTCCGCAACGCGGGCATCGACTGCGCCGCCATCCACGGCGACCGCAGCCAGTCGCAGCGCCAGTCCGCGCTCGACGCGTTCAAGCGCGGTCGTCACCGCATCCTGGTTGCGACCGACGTCGTGGCGCGCGGCATCGACATCGACGACGTCTCCCACGTCATCAACTTCGACCTGCCGAACACGCCCGAGGACTACATCCACCGGATCGGCCGCACCGCGCGTGCGGGCAGGTCCGGCTCGGCGATCACCTTCATCGACGCGGCCGAGCATGCCGGGCTGCGCGAGGTCGAGTCGCACATGGGCATGACGATCCGCGTGGAGGACCTCGAGGACTTCCCGTACACGGACGACCGCATCGTGCCGAAGGACGACCGCCCCGCGAAGGTCACGCCGCGGTCGGTGTACAGCAGCGGCGTGAGGGGCCGCCGGGGGCGCTCGACGCGCATCCGCCGCAGGTAGCACGCCGCAACGGCGCTCGCGCGCCGCCACGGCTACGGAAGGCCTCGCCGGTTCGGCGGGGCCTTCCTTGCGTCGCAAGCGGTATAGTCGGACCGCACCCGGACCCACTGAGGAGGGCGAGCCGACATGACCCGCGTCCGCGCAGGACTCGTCGCCACACTCTGCGTCACCGCGTTCGCGGCGACGCTCGCCGCAGGCTGCGGCGGCACGCAGAACGACCCGGAGGCCGCCGCCCCGCTCATCGGCCCGTGGCGAATGGAATCGTACCGCGACGGTGACCAGCTCAAGCCCCTCCTGCCGGACTCCCACGTGACCTGCGAGTTCGCCGCCGACGCCGTGTCGGGCGATGCCGGGATCGACACGTTCGCGGGCACCTACCGCGTCGTGAACAACGACCTGCGCCTCCGCGACGTGCAGGCCGGCGCGTCCGAAGGCCTGCCGGAGCTCGTCGCGCAGCAGAAGGCCTTCCTCGAGGACCTCGATCGCACCCGGCACTTCTCGGTCGCCGACGGACGGCTCACGCTGACCGCCGCCAACGGCGACGTGCTCGTCACACTCCTTCCCGGGACCGCAGCCGAGCTGGTCGGCTCATGGCGCTGCACCGCCTACGATGCCGGCGGCGCCTCGCTCACCAAGCCCGCCGAGGGCGCGGAGTTCACCGCGGAGTTCGGCGAGGGGGGCTCCGTATCGGGGGCCACGGTCGCCGGTCCGTTCGTCGGCGCCTACGAGACCGCCGATGCGCCCGCGCTGCGCCTCGCCGACTTGGAGATCCTGTCGGACTCGGTGGCGGCCGACGCCGAGGAGAAGGCGGCGCAGGACTTCCTCGCCGCGCTCGGCGAGACCGCGAGCTACGAGCTCGGCAACGGCACGCTGTCGCTCAAGGACGGCCGCGGCTACGTCGTGGCGATGTTCGAGAGCGCCGAGTAGCCGGAAGCGCCCGGCAGCCCGGCGGCCTCAGCCGATAGGCCGGGCGAGGTGCATGAACAGCCGCCGGTCGCCGGTGAGCGCCGGGTCCATCGGGTAGACGGAGACCTGCAGCAGCC